>NZ_JBNFMU010000200.1:0-110148 GCF_049942315.1 Pseudomonas wayambapalatensis | reverse complement strand
TTTTTTTTTTTTTTTTTCCTAGAACCCCCCCCCCCCCCCGCCCCCCCCCTCCTTTCTTCCTTCTTTTTTTTCCCCTCCTTCCGTCGGTCTTCCCCGCGAAAAGTACACCATCGTCTGCAACATAACGACACCATGTCCCCTTCGCCTTGCCCGTTGTATACTTCTCGGCTTTCCCGAATTAATGCCTAAGGGTCCCCCCGCGCATGGATAAGACCTACCAGCCGCACGCCATCGAAACTTCCTGGTACAACACCTGGGAGTCCGAGAACTATTTCGCCCCGCAAGGTGCAGGCGAGTCCTACACCATCATGATCCCACCGCCGAACGTGACCGGCAGCCTGCACATGGGTCATGGGTTCAACAACGCGATCATGGACGCCCTGATCCGCTTCCGCCGCATGCAGGGGCGCGACACCCTGTGGCAGCCAGGCACCGACCACGCCGGCATCGCCACGCAGATGCTGGTAGAACGCCAGCTCGAGGCGAAAGGCCAGAACCGTCACGACCTGGGCCGCGAAAAGTTCCTGGAGAAGGTCTGGGAGTGGAAGGATCAATCCGGTGGCAACATCAGCCGCCAGATCCGTCGCCTGGGTTCGTCGGTCGACTGGAGCCGCGAACGCTTCACCATGGATGACGGCCTGTCCGAGGCAGTCAAGGAAGCCTTCGTGCGCCTGCACGAGGACGGCCTGATCTACCGCGGCAAGCGCCTGGTCAACTGGGACACCAAGCTGCACACCGCGATTTCCGACCTCGAAGTGGAAAACCACGACGAGAAAGGCCACCTGTGGAACCTGCGCTACCCGCTGGCCGATGGCGCCACCACGGCCGAAGGCAAGGACCACCTGGTCGTCGCCACCACCCGTCCGGAAACCCTGCTCGGTGACGTCGCCGTTGCCGTCAACCCGACCGACGAGCGCTACCAGGCGCTGATCGGCAAGTTCGTCGAACTGCCGCTGGTCGGACGCCGCATCCCGATCATCGCCGACGACTACTGCGATCCAGAATTCGGCACCGGCTGCGTGAAGATCACCCCGGCCCACGACTTCAACGACTATGAAGTCGGCAAGCGCCACAACCTGCCGCTGCTGAACATCTTCGACAAGAACGCCACCGTGCTCGCCGCGGTCCAGGCCTTCAACCTCGACGGCAGCGTCAACGAAAACCTCGACACCTCGCTGCCTGCCCAGTACGCCGGCCTCGACCGCTTCGTGGCGCGCAAGCAAATGGTTGCCGACCTGGACGCCCAGGGCCTGCTGGTCAGCGTCGATGACCACGCCCTGAAAGTGCCGAAGGGCGACCGCTCGGGTACCGTCATCGAGCCGTGGCTGACCGACCAATGGTACGTCTCCACCAAGCCACTGGCCGAGCCTGCAATCGCCGCGGTGGAAGACGGTCGCATCCAGTTCGTGCCGAAACAGTACGAGAACATGTACTTCTCCTGGATGCGCGACATCCAGGACTGGTGCATCAGCCGCCAGCTGTGGTGGGGCCACCGCATCCCGGCGTGGTACGACGAGGCCGGCCAGGTCTATGTCGGCCGCAACGAGGAAGAAGTCCGGACCAAGCATGGCCTGGGCAACGATGTGGTCCTGCGCCAGGACGACGACGTGCTCGACACCTGGTTCAGTTCGGGCCTGTGGACCTTCTCCACCCTCGGCTGGCCGGAGCAGACCGAGTTCCTGAAGAAATTCCACTCCACCGACGTACTGGTCACAGGCTTCGACATCATCTTCTTCTGGGTCGCCCGGATGATCATGCTGACCATGCACCTGATCAAGAACGAGGATGGCACCCCGCAGGTTCCGTTCAAGACCGTCTACGTGCATGGTCTGGTGCGCGATGGCCAAGGCCAGAAGATGTCCAAGTCCAAGGGCAACGTGCTCGACCCGCTGGACATCGTCGACGGCATCACGCTTGAAGCGCTGCTGGAAAAACGCACCAGCGGCATGATGCAGCCCAAGCTTGCCGAGAAGATCGCCAAGCAGACCAAGGCGGAGTTCCCCGAAGGTATCGCCAGCTACGGCACCGACGCCCTGCGCTTCACCTTCTGCTCGCTGGCCTCTACCGGCCGTGACATCAAGTTCGACATGGGCCGCGTCGAAGGCTACCGCAACTTCTGCAACAAGATCTGGAACGCCGCCCGCTACGTGCTGGACAAGGGCGAGGACTGCGGCCAGAACGGCGAGGCCTACGAGCTGTCGCTGGCCGATCGCTGGATCATCTCGCAACTGCAACGCACCGAAGCCGAAGTGACCCGCCAGCTCGAGCAGTTCCGCTTCGACCTCGCCAGCCAGGCACTGTACGAGTTCGTCTGGAACCAGTACTGCGACTGGTACCTGGAGCTGTCCAAGCCGGTACTGTGGGACGAGAACGCTCCCGTCGAACGCGCCCGCGGCACCCGCCGCACCCTGGTCCGCGTGCTGGAAGTGATACTGCGCCTGGCGCATCCGTTCATGCCGTTCATCACCGAAGAGATCTGGCAGCGCATCGCGCCGCTGGCGGGCGTCCAGGGCAAGACCATCATGCTGCAGCCTTGGCCGGTGGCCAATGAGAGCCGCATCGATTCTGGCGCCGAAGGCGACATCGAATGGCTCAAGGAGCTGATGGTCGGCCTGCGCAACATCCGCGCCGAGATGAACATCGGCCCGGGCAAGCCGCTGCCGCTGTTCCTGAAGAACGCCAATGCCGACGACCAGCGTCGCCTGCAAGAAAACGAAGCGCTGCTCAAGAAACTGGCCAAGGTCGAGACCTTCACCGTACTCGGCGAACAGGACGAAGCACCGCTGTCGGCCACCGCACTGGTGGGCGATCTGCAGGTGCTGGTGCCGATGGCCGGCCTGATCGACAAGGATGCCGAGCTTGCACGCCTGAACAAGGAAATCCAGCGTTTGCAGGGCGAGGTCCAGCGTGTCGGCGGCAAGCTGTCCAACGCCGCCTTCGTCGACAAGGCACCACCTGCGGTGATCGAGAAGGAACGCGCGAAGTTGGCCGAGTCCGAACAGGCCCTGGCCAACTTCACCGAGCAGCATGCGCGGATTGCAGCGCTGTAACCTGACATTGCTGAACTGACCGGCGAGGGCCCCGCCCTCGTTCGCGGCCAAGGCCGCTCCCGCAGGAATGGGCTGTCCTCAAGGAGCCCCACTATCCTGTGGGAGCGGCCTTGGCCGCGAATGGGTCGCCCTGCGGCCTCTGGCCAGTGCACGCAACACCGGACACGAGCATGACCCAGAACAAACCCACCCTGCACCCGCGCAACCGCCACCAGGGCCGCTACGACTTCCCCGCGCTGATCAAGGCGCACCCGGACCTTGGCCGCTTCACCCTGACCAACCCCCACGGCAAACCCAGCATCGATTTCGCCAACCCCGAGGCCGTGCGGGTGTTCAACCGTGCCTTGCTCAAGGCCCAGTACGGCATCCAGCACTGGGATATCCCCGCTGACTACCTGTGCCCGCCGATCCCTGGGCGGGCCGACTACATCCATGTGCTGGCCGACTTGCTGGCCGAAGACAACGGCGGGCAGGTGCCACGCGGCGCCCAGGTGCGCGCGCTGGACGTCGGCGTCGGCGCCAACTGCATCTACCCGCTGCTCGGCCATAGCGACTACCGCTGGCGCTTCCTCGGCTCGGATATCGACGCCACGGCGCTGGCTTCGGCCAAGGCGATCGTCCAGGCCAATGGCCTGACCAAGGCCATCACCCTGCGCCAGCAGGCCAACCGCAAGCACATCCTCAGCGGCCTGCTGCAGGACGACGAGCGCTTCGACCTGACCCTGTGCAACCCACCCTTCCACAGTTCGCGCGAGGAGGCCACCCGTGGCAGCCAGCGCAAATGGAAGAACCTGGGCAAGCAGGACCCCAGCCGCAAGCTACCGGTGCTGAACTTCGGTGGGCAGAACAACGAGCTGTGGTGCGAAGGCGGTGAGATCCGCTTCGTCACCCAACTGGTGAACGAAAGCGTGCAGTACGGCGGGCAGGTGCTGTGGTTCACCAGCCTGGTGTCCAAGGCCGGCAACCTGCCGGGTATCGAAGCGGTGCTCAAGAAAGCAGGCGTGAAAGCCCAGCGCATCGTCGAGATGGGCCAGGGCCAGAAACAGAGCCGCATGGTGGCCTGGAGCTTCCAGGACGACGCCATGCGCGGCGCCTGGCATGCCGCGCGGGGCAAGGCCCAGGCATGAAAAAACCGCGCCCGGACAAGCCGGGCGCGGTTTCAATGAAGCATCGACAATTACTTGTTGATGGCGTCGTTCAGGACCTTGGCCGGTACGAACTTGACGACTTTCTTGGCAGCGATTTCGATGGCAGCGCCAGTCGAAGGGTTGCGGCCAGTACGGGCAGGACGCTCGGAGACTTTCAGCTTGCCGATGCCTGGCAGGGTGATTTCAGCGCCGTTTTCCAGTTGGTCGGCGACGATCTGGCCCAGTTGCTCCAGAGCGTTGCGCGCGGTGGTTTTCGGCGCGTCGATGGCTTCGGCGATGTCGGCAATCAGTTGGTCTTTGGTCAATGCCATGGTGGTGTTCCTTCCCTATCAAATCAGAGGTATGCAGCGTGCTTCATCGTTATCGGGCTGCGCGGAAGGTCCGGCGAGCCTCGCCAATCGCGTATGTAGATACGAAAATCAGCGTTTGGTTCGACACGACGCAAGCGAGCTGCCAGCAATGCGCCACCCCAAGGGGCGCAAGACGGCGCAAAGCTAACACAGGAATCAGGAAATATCCGCTGTCGACCGTGATTTTATTCAGGTTTTTCGGGGGGTTGCCCGAAAAACGCAGATTTTTGAACAAAAAACGAACAACTGACATTTCCGCCAACATCTGGCCACTGCATCACCCCTGCCCTGCGGTAAACTGAGCCACTTTGCAGCGCGGTTTCGCTCCGCCCACCCTTTCAGAGAATTCCATGCCAATCCGTCATTGCATCGTTCACCTGATCGACAAGAAGCCCGATGGCAGCCCCGCCGTGCTCCATGCGCGAGACACCGAGCTGGCGGCGTCGGACGCCATCGAGAACCTCCTGGCCGACCTCAACGACAGCTATAACGCCAAACAAGGCAAAGCCTGGGGCTTCTTCCACGGAGAGTCCGGCGCCTATCCGCTCAGCGGCTGGCTCAAGCAGTATCAGGAAGAGGAAAAAGACTTCACCACTTTCAGCCGCATCGCGGTCGAGCACCTGCAGAAGCTGATGGAAGAGTCGAACCTGTCCACCGGCGGTCACGTGCTGTTCGCCCATTACCAGCAAGGCATGACCGAATACCTGGTCATCGCCCTGCTGCACCACAGCGAAGGCGTGGCAGTGAACGCCGAACTGGACGTCACCCCGTCGCGGCACCTGGACCTGGGCCAACTGCATCTGGCCGCGCGAATCAACCTGTCCGAGTGGAAGAACAATCAGCACTCGAAGCAGTACATTTCCTTTATCAAGGGCAAGAATGGCAAGAAGGTGTCGGATTACTTCCGCGACTTCATCGGCTGCCAGGAGGGTGTCGACGGCCCGGGCGAAACCCGCACGTTACTCAAGGCCTTCAGCGACTTCGTCGAAAGCGAAGACCTCCCCGAAGAGGCTGCACGCGAGAAGACCCAGACCCTGGTGGACTACGCCACCAGCCAGACCAAGCAGGGCGAGCCGATCACCCTGGAGGAACTGTCGAGCCTGATCGACGAGGACCGCCCCAAAGCGTTCTTCGACCATATTCGCAACAAGGACTACGGCCTGTCGCCGGAAATCCCCGCGGACAAACGCACCCTCAACCAGTTCCGCCGTTTCACCGGCCGCGCCGAGGGCCTGTCGATCAGCTTCGAGGCCCACCTGCTGGGCTCGAAGATCGAATATGACGAAGAAGCCGGAACCCTGGTGATCAAAGGATTGCCGACCCAACTGGTCGACCAGCTCAAACGCCGCAAGGACTGATCACGCCCCGCTACACCTCGCCAACAGTAAAGGAGGCGACCAGCGCCTCCTTTGCCGACTTGCGCAGTTTTTTCACCAGCCGTTCCTGGCGCAAGGCCTCGCCCTTGTCCGGCCACTGCTCGACATAGACCAGCGCCTGCGCCGGACTGGTCTTGAAATAACGTGCGCCCTGCCCTTTCCGATGCTTCTGGAAGCGTCGCTGCGGATCGTCACTGATGCCGCAATACAACGAGCCATTGGCCGCCCGCACGAGGTAGACGTACCAGGGTTTGGCCTCCCGTTCGGGAATCTCTTCACTCACCACAGGGATCCTGAGTGTCATTAGTTTGGAGAGCCCATCCATCTCGAGGGCTCTACCATGTTGAAAGAATCTTCCCGGCTGCTCCTGGCCGCAGCTGCGCTGCTGACCTCACATTTGGCCCAGGCGTCCCTGGGGCAGCGAACCGCTGCACAGATGCAGGAAAACTATGATGCCGCACTGATTGACTGCGGGGGCTCGGCCATTCCGGCCCACGGCTGTTCGGGCGTACTGATTCGCGCGACCAAACCCTCCCCCAAATACCACACCTGGCATCATAGCCCGAACAACAAGGAAAAAGGCGGCGTCTCGTTCTCCTATCTGCGCGCCGATCTGCCAATCACGCGTCTGGCTGCCGACGCCCGCAGCGGCTTTACCCTGTACCCGCGCATGCAGCGCCCGGCAGGGTCGATCAGCTATCAAGTGCTGTGCGCCTGGCCAACCGATGGCGATACCTGGACCCGTGAACAACAAGGGTGTGGCAACAACAGCGAAACTACCTTCAACGAACGCCTGTGCCACGAGCAAGGCATCATGACCGCGCAGGCCTGGATCGACCAGTTCCGCCGCACCGGGGACTACAGACGCCAATGCGCATTCGATGTCCGTGACACCCGCAAGAGCGAGCGCGCCGAAGCCTTTTACCAGAGTCTGATGGCACAGCGAATGTTCGCCTCCGAACTGCCATTCCCTTGGAACGAAGTCATCGTTCAGGCTTGGGAGGAAGACCAGTCCCACAGACTGCCGATCCAGTCGTTCTTCCATATCGAAGGGATGTGGGGGGCGCTCGAGCAGGCACAGGCCGACCAGAAGGACTGGCACAGGACCTACGGCACCTACATCCCGATCATTCGCATCCGCATGCCCCTGCAGGCCCACGACAAGGCCACATTCAGCTATCACAGCAAAGAGCAGGCGGTTCCCACGTCCTGAAAAGACGCTCAGCGCGCCTGAAATGCCCGCAGGCCCTTGTTGGCCTGCTGGCGGACCTTGTTTCTGACCAGGGGACTCCATCCCAGCAACAGGCCGGGCGTACCAAGGGCTTGGCGCGACCAACGCCACAGGTCGAAGCTGTCGTCATGCTGGCAGATCAAGCCGTCGCGAAACACGAAACGAGCCTGGATATCATTGACTACGGTGCGTCCGGTCTGGCTGAACAGGTAAGTGGCGACCCAATGGGCACTGCCACCCCGTGCGTCCGCGTGCACGCTGTCGAAGGTCAGGGAGAAGTCTTTGGCGCGAGTGGTCAGCATCCGCCACATATCGCCCACATCCTGGCCGCGCAAAGTACCGAAGGCCGGATCGCTGAAGACGATGTCATCGCTGTAGCAGGCCACCATGGCCTCGGCGTCCAGGCGCTGGAACGCCTGGTAGAAACGGGTGATCAGGGCGCTGTTGGCGTCGCTCATGGGGCAGGTCCGTCCTGGGAATCGAGAGCTGCACGATAATCCGCGCCACGCCTTCGCGCCATGGTCATTTGCACCATGAATGCATCCAGCGTCGTACCGGCTTCACACACGTTCGCTAACGACCTGCACATGCAGTGCCCGCCCAGCGCCCAGGCCAAAGACGATCGCCCCCAACCCCAGTACCGCGAAAATCCAGCCGACCGCTGCCCAGCCGCCGGTGAGGTCATGTACCAGGCCGACAGCGAACGGGCCCATCGAAGCCAGCGTGTAGCCGACCCCCTGGGCCATGCTCGAAAGGTTCGCCGCCACGTGCGAATCCTTCGAGCGCAACACGATCAGGGTCAGGGCCAGAGCGAAGGTACCGCCTTGCCCCAGCCCCAGCAGTATCGCCCAACCCCACAGCCCCGAGATCGGCGCATACAGGCATCCGAACAGGCCACCGAGGGTGACCAGCATCACCACCACGATCGCCAGGCGCTGGTCCTTGCCGCGGGTCGCCAGCCAAGGCGCACTGAGCGAACTGATCAACTGCACCAGCACCGACCCCGAGAGCACCAGCCCAGCTTCCGTGGGGCTCAGCCCACGACCGATGAGAATCGACGGCAGCCAGCCGAACACGATGTAGGCCAGCGAGGACTGCAACCCCATGTACAGGGTCACCTGCCAGGCCAGCCGATCACGCCACAGCCCGCGTACCCGATAGGCCACCTGGTGCGCACCATGTCCATGGCGCGCCTGGGGCGACCACACCAGCATCGCCAGCAGCGCCGGTAGCAGCCAGAAGCCCAGCCCCATGGCCCAACTGTCGCCGAAGTACCGACTCAAGGGCACGGTGCTGCCTGCGGCCATCGCTGCACCGAAGCACAGGGCCATGGTGTAGACGCCCGTCAGGGTGCCGGCGTGAGCCGGGAAGTCACGCTTGACGATACCCGGCAGCAGCACGCCGATGATGCCGATGCTGGCACCGGCGATCAGGCTGCCGACGAACACACCGGTCGCACCGAGCGCACTGCGCAGCAGGATCCCCAGCGCCAGGGTCAGGAGGATGCCCAGAATCACCCGCTCGCTGCCGAAACGACGCGCCAGGATCGGCGCCAGCGGTGCGAACAGGCCCAGGCACAGGACCGGCAAGGTCGTCAGCAGACCTGCAGCGGACGCATTGAGCCCCAGGCCCTCGGACACCTGGCCCAGCACTGGCGCCATGCTCGACAGCGCCGGGCGCAGGTTCAGCGCGACCAGCACCAGCCCCAGCAGCAGCAACCAAGGTCGACGCAGCACCACCGGTTGCTGCTGGACCTGTTCGTCGTCGGCCTCGGCATCGATCAGCAGTTCATCGAGTTCGGGGTCGTGCTTGGAGCGGTTGGGCGTCAGTTGTTCAGGCATGGGGCACTCGGGCTCAGGATTCGATGAGGGCCCGGCTCAGGCGCTTGGCCGTGTCCGGGTCGCGTTGTTCGATGGCGTCGAGGATCTGCACGTGCAGATCGAACACCCGTTGACTGCGGGGAAGCGCACTCATGTTGTGCTGTACCGCTGCAGCGACGACGCTGGAAAAGTAGCGGTACAACTCGCTCAGTGCGGGGTTGTGCGCAGCGTCCACCAGGCGCTGGTGGAACACCAGGTCACAGGCCACATAGGTGTCCAGGTCGCCGTGGAAGTGCCCGCAACTGTGCTCCAGGGCCTCGCGCAAGCCGCGCAGATCATCGTCGGTACGCCGCAAGGCGGCGAGGCCGATAGCCTCGGCTTCGAGGATGCAGCGGGTCTCGCGAGCCTGCTCGACCGTGCAGCGCGAGATGGCCTGCACCGCCTGCAAGGGGTCTTGGGCGGCGCGCAGGTAACTGCCATCGCCCTGGCGCACTTCGACCAGACCACTGAAGGCCAGCACGCGCATGGCCTCACGCACGGTATTGCGGCTGATGCCCAGCTCCAGGGCCAGCTCCGGCTCGGTAGGCAGACGCTGCCCCACAGCCCATGCGCCCTGGGCGATGCGCTCGCGCAATTGGTCCACGGCTTGCTCCACCAGGGAGCGCTTGATCAACAGGGACATATTAACGTCCAGTCATCGGATGAATTTACAAGTTGTGACAGTAGCGCTGAAAAGCATCGCGGGGCAAGTCGGAGTGGCAATGCAGCGATCCGACCTGCCCCGCGATAGAGACGCCGCGAACTATCCGTTCAACGCATCGATCAAGGCCTGGTTCATCTCCGGCGTCCCTACGGTGATCCGCAGGAACTGCGCAATCCGCGCCTGCTTGAAGTGCCGCACGATCACACCTTGCTCACGCAGACGCACCGCCAGTTCAGCCGCGTCCTGTTGCGGGTGACGGGCGAAGATGAAGTTGGCCGCCGATGGCAACACCTCGAAGCCCCGCGCCGTCAACTGCTCGACCAGTGCCTCGCGGCTGTCGATGACCTTGCGGCAGGTCTCGTCGAAATAAGCGCGATCTTCGAACGCCACCGCCGCGCCGACGATCGCCATGCGATCCAGCGGATAGGAGTTGAAGCTGTTCTTGATCCGCTCCAGCGCCTCGATCAGGTCCGGGTGCCCCACTGCCAGCCCCACCCGCAGGCCAGCCAGCGAGCGCGACTTGGACAGGGTCTGGGTCACCAGCAGGTTGTCGTAGCGGTCCACCAGGGCGATGGCGGTTTCGCCGCCAAAGTCGATGTAGGCTTCGTCCACTACCACCACCGAGTCGCGATTGGCCTTTAGCAACTGCTCGATCGCCTCGAGCGGCAACAGGCAGCCGGTCGGTGCGTTGGGGTTGGGGAAGATGATCCCGGCGTTTGGTTTTTCATAGTCCTCGATGCGGATCTGGAACTGCTCGTCCAGCGCTACCTGCTCGAAGTCGATACCATACAAGCCGCAATACACCGGATAGAAGCTGTAGCTGATATCCGGGAACAGCAGCGGCGCGCCGTGCTGGAACAAGCCGTGGAAGATGTGCGCCAGCACCTCGTCCGAACCGTTGCCGACGAAGACCTGCTGCGGGGTGACCTTGTAGTAGTCAGCCACGGCCTGCTTGAGCCGGTCGCTGTTCGGGTCCGGATACAGGCGCAAGTTGTCGTTCAACTCGCCACGCATGGCCTCCAGCGCCTTGGGCGAAGGCCCATAGGGGTTTTCGTTGGTATTGAGCTTGACCAGGCGTGCCAGCTTGGGTTGCTCGCCCGGCACGTAAGGCACCAGGTCCTTGACGAAGGGGCTCCAGAATCGACTCATGTTCAGTTCCCCTTCTCGTTGAGGATGCGGTATTCGGCGCTACGGGCGTGGGCGGTCAGCGACTCGCCGCGGGCCAGTACGGATGCAGTGTGACCGAGCTCGGACGCGCCCTGCTCGGAGCAGAAGATGATCGACGAACGCTTCTGGAAGTCATACACCCCCAGAGGCGAGGAGAACCGCGCGGTGCCGGAGGTCGGCAACACGTGGTTGGGACCTGCGCAGTAGTCACCCAGGGCCTCGCTGGTGTGGCGGCCCATGAAGATCGCGCCGGCATGACGGATCTGCGGCAACCAGGCCTGCGGGTCGGCGACCGACAGTTCGAGGTGCTCGGGGGCGATGCGGTTGGCGACCTCGATGGCCTGCTGCATGTCACGCACCTGGATCAGGGCGCCTCGGCCGTTGATCGACTTCTCGATGATCTCGGCGCGCTCCATGGTTGGCAGCAGCTTGCCGATGCTGGCCGCCACGCGGTCGAGGAAAGCCGCATCGGGGCTGACCAGGATTGCCTGGGCGTCTTCATCGTGCTCAGCCTGGGAGAACAGGTCCATGGCGATCCAGTCCGGGTCGGTCTGGCCATCACATACCACGAGAATTTCCGACGGCCCGGCGATCATGTCGATGCCAACCTGGCCGAACACGTGACGCTTGGCGGTGGCTACGTAGATATTGCCGGGACCGACGATCTTGTCGACCTGCGGCACGCTCTCGGTGCCATAGGCCAACGCCGCGACTGCCTGGGCGCCACCAACGGTGAACACGCGGTCGACACCGGCGATGCAGGCTGCAGCCAGCACCAGTTCGTTGATTTCTCCACGCGGGGTCGGCACCACCATGACCACCTCGCCGACACCGGCGACCTTGGCGGGGATGGCATTCATCAGTACCGACGACGGGTACGACGCCTTGCCGCCAGGCACATACAGCCCTGCGCGATCGAGCGGGGTGACTTTCTGGCCGAGCACGGTGCCATCGGCTTCGGTGTACTGCCAGGAGTCCTGTTTCTGCCGCTCGTGGTAGCTGCGCACGCGGTTGGCGGCGGTTTCCAGCGCCTCGCGCTGGGCTGCGGAAATGCGGGTCAGGGCCAGTTCCAGGCGCTCGCGACCAAGGATCAGGTCATCGATGAACTTGGCATCAACGCCATCGAAACGCTGGGTGAGCTCCACCAGCGCCGCATCGCCACGCTCGCGAACGGCCTTGATGATGTCGAGAACCCGCTGGTTGACCGCGTCATCGGACACGCTTTCCCAGCTCAGCAGATGATCCAGATGTCGCGCGAAATCCGGATCAGCGGCGTTGAGACGGGCAATTGCAGTGGACACGGTCATGACGAGGGCCTCGTTTTATTGGCGAATGCTCAGGCGCCCTAGGCTACCAGTCCATCCGCGCGGGCACCCGAGAAAAGTGGCTATGACGCGGATAGACGGGCGCGACAGCGAAGGTCGCGCGCAGAAGTCAGCCGCGGTGTCGCGATTCGACAGCCTTGCGCAGGGTGTCGATGAGACTCTGGATACGGGCGTGCTGCATCTTCATGGAGGCCTTGTTCACCACCAGGCGCGAACTGATCGTGGCGATCAGCTCCTGTGGCTCCAGGCCATTGGCGCGCAGGGTGTTGCCGGTATCCACCACGTCGATGATCTTGTCGGCGAGGTTGATCAGCGGGGCCAGTTCCATTGAGCCATAGAGCTTGATGATGTCGACCTGGCGGCCTTGTTCAGCGTAATAGCGCTTGGCTACGTTGACGAACTTGGTGGCCACACGCAGACGCCCCTTGGGCTCGGGTGCGCCGACGACACCAGCGGTCATCAACTTGCACTTGGCGATCTGCAGGTCGAGCGGCTCGTACAGGCCCTGGCCGCCGTATTCCATCAACACGTCCTTGCCGGCTACACCCAGGTCGGCGGCACCATGCTCGACATAGGTCGGCACGTCGGTGGCACGCACGATGAGCAGGCGCACATCGTCCTGCGTGGTGGGGATGATCAGCTTGCGGCTCTTGTCCGGATTCTCGGTCGGCACGATACCGGCCTCGGCCAGCAGCGGCAGGGTATCGTCGAGAATACGGCCTTTTGAAAGCGCGATGGTCAACATTGCAACGTCGGTCCTTAAGCGGCTACAGCCGACCAGGTCATCGACCTGGCCGTGTTCGATTCGGCTGGCACGTCCGTGTGCCGATCACAGGCAGATAGCGCGACTAGCCCGGCACGCGACGGATCTTCGCGCCCAGCATCTGCAGTTTTTCCTCGATGCACTCGTAACCACGGTCGATGTGGTAGATGCGATCGATCAGGGTATCGCCCTCGGCCACCAGCGCAGACAGCACCAGGCTCGCCGAAGCGCGCAGGTCAGTCGCCATCACGGGCGCGCCCTTGAGCATGTTGACCCCAGTGACGATGGCGGTGTTGCCCTCGACCTGGATCTGCGCGCCCATGCGGTGCATCTCGTACACGTGCATGAAGCGGTTTTCGAAGATGGTCTCGATCACAGCGCCAGTGCCTTCGGCAATGGCATTGAGGGAGATGAACTGTGCCTGCATGTCGGTCGGGAATGCCGGATACGGCGCGGTACGCAGGTTCACGGCTTTGGGCCGCTTGCCGTGCATGTCCAGCTCGATCCAGTCTTCACCGGTGGTGATGTCGGCACCCGCTTCCTTGAGTTTCTCGAGGACGGCTTCGAGGATGGTCGGATCGGTGTCCTTGACCTTGACACGGCCGCCGGTGACAGCAGCAGCCACGAGGTAGGTACCGGTCTCGATACGGTCGGGCATCACACGGTAGCTGGCCGAGTGCAGGCGCTCGACGCCATCGATGGTGATGGTGTCGGTGCCGGCGCCCTGGATCTTCGCACCCATGGCGATCAGGAAGTTGGCCAGGTCGACCACTTCAGGTTCGCGCGCGGCGTTCTGCAGCACGCTGCGGCCCTTGGCGAGCGCAGCGGCCATCATGATGTTCTCGGTACCGGTCACGCTGACCGTGTCGAAGAAGAAGTGCGCGCCACGCAGGCCACCTTCAGGGGCCTTGGCCTTGATGTAGCCGCCTTCGACTTCGATCTTCGCGCCCATGGCTTCAAGGCCACGGATGTGCAGGTCAACAGGGCGCGAACCGATGGCGCAGCCACCTGGCAGGGCGACTTCGGCCTCACCGAAGCGAGCGACCATCGGGCCGAGCACCAGGATAGAGGCGCGCATGGTCTTGACCAGCTCGTAGGGCGCGACCAGCGTCTTGATGGTGCGCGGGTCGATCTCCACCGCCAGCTTCTCGTCGATCACAGGCTCGATGCCCATGCGCCCGAACAGCTCGATCATGGTGGTGATATCGTGCAGGTGCGGCAGGTTGCCGACGGTGACCGGGCCATCGGCCAGAAGCGTAGCCGACAGAATCGGCAGGGCAGCGTTCTTCGCGCCGGAAATGCGGATCTCGCCGTCGAGGCGCGCGCCGCCAGTAATAATCAGTTTGTCCATTTCAATCTCGCCGCCAACGTTGGCTCAGGTGCGCTCAGCCCAGGCTGCGCTGCTGAAAAATTTCATGGTTACCGCATGGATGCTGCCGTTGGCGATCCACGGATTCAGGTGAGCATAGATCGCCTGCTGACGCTTGACCGGGCTCTGGCCAGCCAGCTCGTCGCTGATCACGTTCAACTGGAAGTTGCAGCCTTCGCCTTCAACTTCGACCCGGGTTCCCGGCAGTTTTTCTTCAAGGAAGCTCTTAACTTCTACGGCCTGCATGCTCAACCTCAATCGGCGCCCAGTGCGCGCGGGTCGGCCATGATACAAAAAAGCCCCTCGCCTGCGAAGCCCATACGAGGACGCGCTGACCGAGGGGCCTTCCCTTGTTGACGGGTCATCAGCCCGCCAGTACTTCATCGAGGTCGTAGACCTCGGCGATTTCACGCATGTCTGCAGGCATGCCGCGCACTTCCCAGGCCTTGCCAGCGGCCTGGGCATCACGCATGAACGCCAGCAGCAACGACAGCCCCACGCTGCTGGACTTGCTCACGGCCGAGCAGTCGAGCACCAGCCGCTGCTCGCGGCTGGCGGCGATCAGCGCCTTGCCCTGCTTGCGCAGTGCCGGCCCGCTGCGGTAGTCCAGCACACCGGCCAGGCGCAGGACACCCGGCTCGGCCATAGTCATGTCGGCTTCACTCATTTGACAGTCTTCTCGGGAGAGCTGTCGGCAGCTTCCTTGGCCTTTGCCACTTCGCCAGCCCAGCCGTCGATGGTCTTGTCGAGGTTGTTGCCGTTACGGTTCATCGCGTCGGCGAACTGATCGCGGAACAGCTTGCCGATGTTGATGCCGTTGACGATGACATTGCGCACCTTCCATTCGCCCCCGATGTTTTCCAGGGTGTACTGGACCGGATACACGGCACCATTATTGCCGGACACCTTCATGCCCACCGACGCACGCTGGCCATCATCCGGCTTGGCTGGATCGACGGTAATGCCCTGGTTGTCGTATTCCAGCAATGCATTGCCGTAGAACTGGAACAGACTGCGGCGGAAATTCTCCTGGAAGCGCTGCATCTGCTCGGGCGTGGCCTTGCGCGAGTACTTGACGGTCATGATGCTTCTGGAAATGCCGTCAGCGTCTACTACCGGGCCAAGGATGCGGTTGAGCGCATCATAGAAGGCTGCGGGGTTGGACTTGTACTGTTCCTTGTTCGCCTTGAGGTCGGACAGCAGCTCAGTGGTGGTGCCCTGAACCACGTCGCGCGGGGACTGGCCCGGCGCCGCCAGGGCCATCAGGGGGAAGGCCGCCAGCAGGACCAGCAGGCCACGTCGCAGGATCGAAATCATGGAAACTCCTCAATTAGCTGGTTGGGCTTCTTTCGGTTCCTTGCCAACGGAGTTGAGCAGGAACTTGCCAATCAGATCTTCCAGCACCAGCGCCGACTGGGTGTCGTGGATGGTGCTGCCATCCTTGAGCACCTGCTCTTCACCGCCCACGCTGATGCCGATGTACTTCTCGCCGAGCAACCCGGCGGTCAGGATCGAGGCAGTGGAATCGGTCGGCAGATTGTCGACCGACTTGTCCAACTGCAAGGTGACCCGACCGGTGTAGGAGTCGCGATCCAGATCGATGGCCGTGACCTTGCCGATAGTCACACCGGCCATGGTCACTTTAGCTCTGACAGTCAAACCGGCGATATTGTCGAAGTACGCATAAACTTTATAGGTATCGCTGCTCGGGCTGGCCGACAATCCACTGACACGCAGGGCCAGCAGCAGCAGCGCCAGGATCCCGGCCAGGAGGAACAGGCCGACACCGATTTCCAGGGTGCGGTTTTGCATCAGAAATCTCCAAACATCAAGGCGGTCAGAATAAAGTCCAGACCCAGGACTGCCAACGAGGCATAGACCACGGTCTTGGTGGTGGCACGGCTGATCCCCTCTGAAGTGGGTTCGCAGTCATACCCCTGGAATACGGCGATCCAGGTGACGACGAAGGCAAACACCAGGCTCTTGATCAGCCCGTTGATCACGTCATCGCTGAAAGAAACGCTGTTCTGCATGTTGGCCCAGAAAGAGCCTTCGTAGACCCCCAGCCAGTCCACGGCCACCCAGGATCCACCCCAGATGCCGACCACGCTGAAGATCAGCGCCAGCAGCGGCAGCGAGATGAAGCCAGCCCACAGGCGTGGGGCAACGATGTACTTGAGCGGGTCGACACCGATCATCTCCAGGCTGGAGAGCTGCTCGGTGGACTTCATGTTGCCGATCTCGGCGGTCAGTGCCGAACCCGCACGCCCGGCGAACAGCAGCGCCGTGACGACAGGGCCCAGCTCGCGAAGCAGCGTCAGCGCGACCATCTGCCCGACAGCCTGCTCGGAACCGTACTTGGTGAGGATGCTATAGCCTTGCAGGGCCAGCACCATGCCGATGAACACGCCGGACACCACGATGATCGCCAGCGACAGCACGCCCACCGAATAGAGCTGCTTGGTCAGCAGCTGGAAGCCGCCACCAATGCCGCCACGCCCGGCCAGGGCATGAAAAAGGAACAGGCACGAGCGCCCGAGCACGGCCAGCACGTCGATGGCGGCACGCCCGAACAGGCGAATGCGTTCGAGTAAGGATTTTCTGCGCATCAACGCGCTCCCAGCAGATCGGCGCGGTAGTCTGGCGCAGGAAAATGAAATGGCACCGGACCATCCGGGTCGCCCTTCATGAACTGGCGGATGCGCGGATTGTCCGACCCCATCAGTTCGTCAGGCGTGCCCTGCCCCAATACCTGCCCATCACCCACCACATAGAGGTAGTCGGCGATACTCGCGGTTTCGGCGAGGTCGTGGGAGACAACGATGCTGGTGATGCCCAGGGCATCGTTGAGCAGACGGATCAGGCGCACCAGAACGCCCATCGCGATCGGGTCCTGGCCGACGAAAGGCTCGTCGTACATGAGGATCTGCGGATCCAGCGCGATCGCCCGGGCCAGCGCCACACGGCGCTTCATGCCGCCTGACAGCTCGTCCGGCATCAGGTCGATGGCACCGCGCAGGCCCACGGCCTGCAGCTTCATCAGGACGATGTCGCGAATCATCTCGTCGGACAACTGGGTGTGCACCCGCAGCGGGAAGGCCACGTTCTCGAAGACATCCAGGTCGGTGAACAGCGCACCGCTCTGGAACAGCACCCCCATCTGCTTGCGCGCATCGAACAGGTCGCTGCGCGACAGGGCCGGCAGGTTCTGCCCGCCTACCCAGACTTCGCCGCTGGAGGGACGCAGCTGCGCGCCCATCAGGCGCAGCAGGGTTGTCTTGCCGCACCCGGAAGGCCCCATGATGCCGGTGACCTTGCCGCGGGGGATACGGATGTCGACATTGCTGAAAATGCTGCGCGAACCGCGTTTGAAGGTGACCCCCTTCAACTCGACCGCGTAGGCGCTATCCGAACTCATCTAGACTCCTTGCAATGCAGCCTCGTCTACATGGACGCCTGCCTTCATCGTGAAGGCACACGCATCCCTGGCGGGCCGAATAGCGGCGAACTATAGCACCGCGCAAAGTTGTCCCCAAGGCCATTTCCCCGAGTCGTTCAGGCACCGTACAGCTATTTTGCAACTTCCTACGACAACTCGAAGGTGAGCGTTTCACACATTGCCGCTATAATCGGCGCCTTTTCATCAGGCATTGCTTTTTCGACATGAGCCAATCCAGCGAGCTGATCCAATCCGCCCAGCGCACCCTGCGCCTGGAACTCGAGGCCGTAGAAGGCCTGCGGGCCCGTATCGACGACAATTTCGTCAAGGCCTGCGAGCTGATCCTGGCCAGCAAGGGTCGGGTCGTCGTGGTGGGCATGGGCAAGTCCGGCCATATCGGCAACAAGATCGCCGCCACCCTCGCCAGTACCGGCACCCCGTCGTTCTTCGTGCACCCGGCAGAGGCCAGCCACGGCGACATGGGCATGATCACCCGCGACGACGTCATCCTCGCCCTGTCCAACTCCGGCAGCACCGCCGAGATCGTCACGCTGCTGCCGCTGATCAAGCGCCTGGGCATCCAGATGATCAGCCTGACCGGCAAGCCGGACTCACCGCTGGCACAGGCCGCCGAAGTCAACCTCGACGCCAGTGTCGCCCAGGAAGCCTGCCCGCTGAACCTGGCGCCCACCTCGTCCACCACCGCTGCATTGGTCCTGGGTGATGCCCTGGCCATCGCCCTGCTCGAGGCACGCGGCTTCACCGCCGAGGATTTCGCGTTTTCCCATCCGGGTGGCGCCCTGGGCCGTCGCCTGCTGTTGAAAGTCGAGAACGTCATGCACGCGGGTGACGAACTGCCCCAGGTACAGCGCGGCACACTGCTCAAGGACGCCTTGCTGGAGATGTCGCGCAAGGGCCTGGGCATGACCGTGGTCATGGAGCACGACGGCCGCCTGGCCGGCGTCTTCACCGACGGCGACCTGCGCCGCAGCCTGGATCGCAACATCGACGTGCACAGGACGCTCATCGACGAAGTCATGACTGTTCACGGCAAGACCGCCCGCGCCGAAATGCTCGCGGCCGAAGCCCTGAAGATCATGGAAGACCACAAGATCAGCGCACTGGTGGTGGTCGATAATCAGGATCGCCCGACCGGCGCCCTGAACATGCACGACCTGCTGCGCGCCGGAGTGATGTAAATGACCCAGGACCTGATGCAACGCGCCAAGGCCATCAAGCTGGCCGTCTTCGACGTGGACGGCGTGCTGACCGACGGCCGCCTGTACTTCCTCGAGGACGGCAGCGAATTCAAGACCTTCAACACCCTCGATGGCCACGGCATCAAGATGCTCATGGCCTCGGGCGTGACCACCGCGATCATCAGTGGGCGCAAGACCCCCGTGGTCGAGCGTCGGGCAAAGAACCTGGGCATTCCACACCTGTTCCAGGGGCGCGAGGACAAGCTGGTGGTGCTCGACGGCCTGCTCGCCGAACTGGGCCTGAGCTACGAGCAGGTCGCCTACCTGGGCGACGACCTCCCCGATCTCCCGGTAATCCGCCGGGTGGGCCTGGGGATGGCCGTGGCCAACGCGGCGCCCTTCGTCCGCGAGCACGCCCACAGCGTCACCCAGGCGCGCGGCGGCGAAGGCGCAGCCCGCGAGTTCTGTGAACTGATCATGCAGGCCCAGGGCACCCTGGACGCTGCCAACGCCCATTACCTGTAGGCCACGCCATGCTCAGCAAGAAACTTCGAAACGCCGTGCTGCTGGCAGCCATCGCTGCGCTGCTGGTTGCGATCGGCTACTGGAACATCAGCCCTGAGAGCTTCCTCGACAAGCCCACGGCACAGGTCGACGAAAGCGCCATCGACTACTATGCGATCAACGCCCACAGCGTACAGTTCCTGCCCGACGGCAGGCTGCAATACGAAATGACCGCGGACAAGGTCGAACACTTGAAAGCCAGCGAAGTCACCCTGGTGACCACGCCAGACATGCACATCTACCGTGGGACAGCATTCCCATGGCACGTGCAGAGCGTGCGCGCCGAGGTCAATCCGGACGGCACCGAGGTCGAACTGATCGACAACGTGCGGATCGCCCGCACCGACGAAAAACAACGCGACACCCTGATCACCAGTAGCCGGATGACCGTGTTCCCGCAGAAGCAATATGCGCAGACCGATCAAGCCGTTAGAATCGACGGCGCCGGTGGCACGACTACGGGCGTAGGAATGAAAGCATATTTGGAAGACGGCAGGATGGACCTGCTGTCCAACGTAAGAGGACAGTATGAGGCTCGTTAAAACCCTCCCCCTTTTGCTCAGCCTGAGCGCAGCACTGGGAAGCGCGAGCGCCTTCGCCCTGCCGAACGACCGTGACCAGCCGATCCGCATCCAGGCGGACAACGCGCACCTGGACGACAAACAGGGCGTTGCCACCTACACGGGCGATGTGATCATCACTCAGGGCTCGATGATGATCAAAGGCAATACCGTGACCATGACTCGCGCCGCCTCGGGCGACATCGACGTCGTGACCTCGGTGGGCAACCTGGCCTACTTCGAGCAGCAGCAGAGCGCCGCCAAGCCCGACAAGATGAAGGGCTGGGCCGTCACCATCCAGTACCAGGCGCAAAAGGATATCGTCATCCTCACCGACCGCGCCAAGGTCGAGAACGAAGGCAACACCACCGAAGGCGAGAAAATCGTCTACAACACCAAGACTCAGGTGGCGACCGCCGGTCGTGGTGGCAACGTGACCGCACCTCGTCAGCGTATCGACATGGTGATCCAACCGAAGAAAAAGGCCGAGTAAATGGCAACCCTCAAAGCCCAGCACCTGGCCAAGAGCTACAAGGGCCGCCAGGTCGTCCGCGACGTCAGCCTGTCGATCGACAGCGGCCAGATCGTCGGCCTGCTCGGCCCCAACGGCGCCGGCAAGACCACCTGCTTCTACATGATCGTGGGGCTGGTCCAGGCCGACCAAGGGCGCGTGCTCATCGACAGCCACGATGTCAGCCACCAGCCCATGCACGGCCGGGCCCAGGCAGGCATCGGCTATCTGCCGCAGGAAGCGTCGATCTTCCGCAAGCTGTCGGTCGCCGACAACATCATGGCCATCCTCGAAACGCGCAAGGACCTGGACCGCGATGGACGGCGCAAGGAGTTGGAAAGCCTGCTGCAGGAGTTCCACATCAGCCACATCCGTGACAACCTCGGCATGAGCCTGTCCGGTGGCGAACGCCGCCGCGTCGAAATTGCTCGCGCCCTGGCGACTGCACCGAAGTTCATCCTGCTGGACGAACCCTTCGCTGGCGTCGACCCGATTTCCGTGGGTGATATCAAACAGATCATCCACCATCTGAAGACCAAGGGCATCGGCGTGCTGATCACCGACCACAACGTGCGCGAAACACTCGACATCTGCGAGACCGCCTACATCGTCAACGATGGTCAACTGATCGCCGAAGGCGACGCCGAGACCATCCTGGCCAACCAGCTGGTCAAGGAAGTCTACCTGGGCCACGAGTTCCGACTCTGATCCCCGGGACCTGCCTGGAGCATTGGAAAAGCCTGGTGAAACGGGCTTAAGTGTTACAGTGCTCTAGGCAAACGCTACAATTTCAGGCATATAACTTGCTTAAGATTTGGCGCTCCGGCGCCCTGTAGTGGATGGCGCATGCGCGCCGGCGAACAAGGTATTAAGCCCCAGCCATGAAACCATCGCTCGTCCTAAAAATGGGCCAGCAACTGACGATGACCCCGCAGTTGCAACAGGCCATCCGTCTGCTCCAGCTCTCCACCCTGGACCTCCAACAGGAAATCCAGGAAGCGCTGGAGTCCAATCCGATGCTCGAACGTCAGGAAGACGGCGACGACTTCGACAACAGCGATCCGATGGCGGAAAACGGCGAAAGCAAACCTGCCACCGAAGCCCAGGACAACAGCTTCCAGGAAACCACCGTCAGCACGGAAAACCTCGAAGAGGGCGAGTGGAACGAGCGCATCCCCAACGAATTGCCGGTCGACACGGCCTGGGAAGACATCTACCAGACCAGCGCCAGCAGCCTGCCCAGCAACGATGACGACGAGTGGGACTTCACCACGCGCACCTCGGCCGGCGAAAGCTTGCAGAGCCATCTGCTGTGGCAGCTCAACCTGGCACCGATGTCCGACACCGACCGCCTGATCGCTGTCACTCTCATCGACAGCATCAACGATCAGGGCTATCTGGAAGACAGCCTCGAGGAAATCTGCGCCGGATTCGACCCGGAGCTGGACATCGAGCTGGATGAAGTCGAAGCCGTGCTGCACCGCATCCAGCAGTTCGAGCCGGCCGGCGTCGGCGCCCGCAACCTGGGCGAATGCCTGCTGCTGCAACTGCGCCAACTGCCGGCGAGCGTGCCGTGGATGGCCGAGGCCCAGCGCCTGGTCACCGACTACATCGACCTGCTCGGCAGCCGCGACTACAGCCAGCTCATGCGTCGCATGAAGCTCAAGGAAGACGAGCTGCGCCAGGTCATCGAGCTGGTGCAAAGCCTCAATCCGCGCCCGGGCTCGCAGATCGAATCGAGCGAGCCGGAGTACGTGATTCCAGACGTCATCGTGCGCAAGGACAGCGACCGCTGGCTGGTCGAACTGAACCAGGAAGCGGTGCCGCGCCTGCGGGTCAATCCGCAGTATGCAGGCTTCGTCCGCCGTGCCGACACCAGCGCGGACAACACCTTCATGCGCAACCAGTTGCAGGAAGCGCGCTGGTTCATCAAGAGCCTGCAAAGCCGCAACGAGACACTGATGAAAGTGGCGACCCAGATCGTCGAACACCAGCGTGGTTTCCTCGACCACGGCGATGAAGCCATGAAGCCCCTGGTGCTGCATGACATCGCCGAGGCGGTGGGCATGCACGAGTCGACCATTTCGCGGGTCACCACGCAGAAGTACATGCACACTCCCCGTGGCATCTACGAATTGAAATACTTTTTCTCGAGCCATGTGAGCACCGCCGAAGGCGGCGAATGCTCGTCTACGGCGATCCGCGCGATCATCAAGAAACTGGTGGCCGCGGAAAATCAGAAAAAGCCATTGAGTGACAGCAAGATCGCTGGTTTACTGGAGGCACAAGGCATCCAGGTAGCCCGCCGCACCGTCGCCAAGTACCGCGAATCGCTGGGGATTGCCCCATCGAGCGAGCGCAAGCGATTGATGTAGCCCCGGGATGTGCCACAGCGTTTCAGTGGCAGGTGCAATACCTGCCTCTTTATGCACGGGCAACAAAGGAGAAGCTGTATGCAAGTCAACATCAGTGGCCAGCATGTAGAAGTCACCCAACCACTGCGCGAATACGTGCTCGAGAAGCTCGCCCGCGTGGAAGGGCATTTCGACAAGATCACCAATGCAACGGTGATCATGAAGGTCGAGAAGCTGCAGCAGAAGGTTGAAGCAACACTCCAGATTCCCGGCGGCGAAGTGGTCGCCAACGCTGAACACCAAGACATGTATGCCGCGATCGACGCATTGGCTGACAAGCTCGACCGCCAACTGAAAAAACACAAGGAAAAACAGCAAAGCCTGCTGCAAGGTGCAGCTGCCCGCTGATCCCCCTCATCCATGATCCGACTTGAAACCATCCTGACCCCCGGCCGTTCCCTCGTGAACGTGCCGGGCGGCAGCAAGAAGCGCGCCCTGGAAAAGGTCGCCACCCTGATTGCCGAGCAAGTACCTGAGCTTGCGATGCAAGACGTCTTCGAAAAGCTCATCGCTCGCGAAAAACTGGGCTCCACCGGCTTCGGTAATGGCATCGCCATTCCCCACTGCCGTCTGGAAGGTTGTACCGCCCCCGTCAGCGCCCTGCTGCACCTGGACGCACCCATCGACTACGACGCCATCGACGGCGCCCCCGTGGACCTGCTGTTCGTGCTGCTGGTCCCGGAAGCGGCCACCGATGCCCACCTCGAACTGCTGCGCCAGATCGCCAGCATGCTCGATCGCAAGGAAGTCCGTGATCGCCTGCGTGCCGCCGACAGCAGCGAAGCCCTCTACCAGGTAGTCCTGGACGCACAGAACGAGCACTGAACATGCGCCTGATCATCGTCAGCGGCCGGTCCGGCTCCGGCAAGAGCACCGCGCTCGATGTGCTGGAAGACAACGGCTACTACTGCATCGACAACCTGCCCGCCGGGTTGCTGCCGCAGCTGGCGGAAAACGCGCTGATCAACACCGAACTGATGCAACCCAAGGTCGCCGTGTCCATCGATGCGCGCAATCTACCCAGCCATCTGTCGCGCTTCCCCGAATTGCTCGAGGAAGCGCGCGCCCGTCACATCCAGTGTGACGTGCTGTACCTGGACGCCGACGAAGACACGCTGCTCAAGCGGTTCTCCGAAACCCGCCGTCGCCACCCCCTGACCAACGCGGACCGTTCGCTCGCCGAAGCCATCCGCGTCGAAAGTGAGCTGCTCGGCCCCATCGCCGACCTTGCCGACCTCAAGATCGATACCACCAGCCTCAATCTTTACCAACTGCGTGACTCGATCAAGCTGCGCCTGCTTAACCAGCCTGAGCCCGGCACCGCTTTTCTCGTCGAATCCTTCGGTTTCAAGCGCGGCATGCCGGTGGACGCCGACTTGGTGTTCGACGTGCGCTGCCTGCCAAACCCTTACTGGAAACCCGAGCTGCGCGAGCACTCGGGCCTTGAAGCTCCGGTGATCGAGTACCTGGCAGCACAACCGGACGTCGAGGAAATGTTCCAGGACATCTCCAGCTATCTGCTTAAATGGCTACCGCGCTTTGCCGCCAGCAACCGCGCCTATGTCACCATCGCCATCGGCTGCACCGGCGGACACCACCGCTCTGTCTATATCACCGAGCGCCTCGGACAACTGCTGCAGCAAACCCTGAAAAACGTCCAGGTCCGTCACCGCGACCTCTAACCCACAGGATCCACCCCACGATGCCCGCCCGCGAAATCACCATCATCAACAAGCTGGGCCTGCACGCCCGGGCGGCAGCCAAGTTCGTCGGCGTGGCCGGGAAGTTTCCCTGCCAGGTTCGAGTCGGGCGCGCCCCCGACAAGCTGGTGGACGGCAAGAGCATCATGGCAGTGATGATGCTGGCCGCAGGTAAAGGCACCCAGGTGCACCTGCATACCGAGGGTGAGCAGGACAACGACGCACTGGATGCACTGGTGGCGTTGATCAACAATTATTTCGACGAAGGCGAGTAAGCCCTCGCCCCGCCTCTCGCCCGGCAGCCTCAGGACATCGCGGTGTCCATCACCATCATCAGGCAGAAACCGATGCATAGCCCCAGGCTTGCCAGGCGGTGATTGCCATTGCTGCGCGACTCGGGAATGATTTCCTGGGTCACCACCAGCAACATCGCTCCCGCCGCACACGCAAGCCCCAGCGGTAGCAGCAGTTCGGCGACATTCACCAGCCAGGCACAGATCACCGCCGCCACCGGCTCCACCAGCCCGGATGCTGCACCGATCAGGAAGGCCTTGAACCGCGACATCCCTGCCCCCGCCAACACCAACGCAATCACCAGCCCTTCAGGCACATCCTGCAGGGCAATGCCCATGGCCAGGCTGTCAGCGTCCGGCATGCCGCCACCCGCTGAAACACCAATGGCCATACCTTCCGGGATGTTGTGCGCAATGATCGCGGCCACGAACAGCCAGATACGCGCAGCGATCACCGGCTGATTGCCCTGCCCGACCATGGATTCCGGCGAAACCCCGGAGATTCGCAAGTCGACCAGGAACAGGCACAGCGCCCCGAGCAACAACCCGACACTGACCAGACCACCGGCGCCCCAAGGGCTGAAGCCGATGGACTGCGCCGCATCAAGACCCGGGATGATCAGGGAGAACGCGGTGGCCGCCAGCATCACCCCGGCGCCGAAGCCAAGCAAGGTGTCAGCCACCGCTACCGGCATGTTGCGGATCACCAGCACCGGTACCGCGCCCAACGCCGTGCCCAGCGCGCACAGTGCGCCGCCTTCGAGCGCACGTAACATGCGCGGTTCCAGGTCCAGCCAGGCGATGCCCCGCGCCACCAACAGCGCCGTGCCGACCAGCAACAGCAAAGTCCCAAGCGCCAGTCGGAACAGGCGCACACTGCTGACAGACATCACCTCGGAGCGCATGGCAGATCGACTCACTTCAGGGCTTCAAGGTAGCGACGTTCCACTTCCGTCCAGTCGACGACGTTGTAGAAGGCACCGATATATTCGGGACGACGGTTCTGGTACTTCAGGTAGTAGGCGTGCTCCCACACGTCCAACCCCAGGATCGGTGTGTTGCCGTGCATCAGCGGACTGTCCTGGTTGCCGCTGCTCTCCACCACCAGCGTCTTGGCCGGGGTGACGCTGAGCCAGGCCCAACCGCTGCCGAAACGGGTCAGCGCAGCCTTGGTGAATGCGTCCTTGAACGCCTCGAAGCCACCGAGCTGCGTATCGATGGCCTGGGCCACCTGACCCTGGGGGTGGCCACCGCCCTTGGGCGACATCACGGTCCAGAACAACGCATGGTTGGCATGGCCGCCGCCCTGGTTGATTACCGCTCCCTGCAGCTTTTCGGGCAGCTGCTTGACCGCGCCGACCAATTTTTCGACCGGCCATTCGGCCCACTCGGTCCCTTCGATGGCGGCGTTGAGGTTGTTCACATAGGTCTGGTGGTGCTTGCTGTGGTGAATCTGCATGGTCTGGGTATCGATGTGCGGCTCCAGCGCATCGTAGGCGTAAGGCAGAGCAGGCAAGGTGTGGGGCATGTCAGTGAATTCCGTATGCAGGTGAACGGTGAGTGGCATCCGGCCGGGCAGCCAGTTCGCTCGCTTCAGGCACATGGCGATTGAGCAGGCGCTCGGTGCGTGGGTACTGGCCGTATTCGGCGATAAAGCTCAACAGCTCGGTGTAGGTGCGCCCGCTGTGGCGCAACGCGGCATCACGCAGCGCCTGGGGCAGGCGCGGCTCCTGACTGGCCTGGAGCAGCCTCTGGTGGGCCGCACACAGGTAATCGGCGCTCTCGTGGGGCTGGTTCAGGCGCAGGTGCAGGTCAGCCAGGTTGTGATGGGCAATGACGAAGGCCGCCACCGCCTCGTCGACGTCATGCCAGCGCTCGAACAGCACCTGGGCCAGGGCCAGGGCTTGCAGGTAGTGTTCCCGGGCGTCTACCAGCTCACCTTGTTCGAACAGGCGATTGGCGGTTTCCGTGGTGCGTTTCCAATGCTGCATGACGTGTCTCCTGGGCGAGGACCGTGGATCAGATACCGCCAGCGGTGAGTTTTTCCGGGTCCAGCAGGGCCTCGAGCTGGTCACGCGACAGGTCGGTATGCTCCAGCGCCACTTCCACGATAGGGCGACCTTGCTTGTAGGCGGTCTTGGCAATCTCGGCGGCCTTGAGGTAGCCGATGATCGGGTTCAGTGCCGTGACCAGGATCGGGTTGCGCGACAGCGCCTCCTTGAGCTTCGGCTCATTGACCTTGAAGCTGGCAATAGCCTTGTCTGCCAGCAGGCGGCTGGCGTTGGCCATCAGCTCGATGCTCTCCAGCAGGTTGCGAGCGATCACCGGCAGCATGACATTGAGTTCGAAGTTGCCCGACTGGCCGGCAACGGCGATGGTCGCGTCGTTGCCGATGACCTGCGCGGCAACCATCGCGGTGGCTTCGGGGATCACCGGGTTGACCTTGCCCGGCATGATCGAAGAGCCCGGCTGCAGCCCCTCGAGCTCGATTTCGCCAAGCCCGGCCAGAGGGCCGGAGTTCATCCAGCGCAGGTCGTTGGCGATCTTCATCAGCGCGACAGCGGTGGTCTTGAGCTGGCCGGACAACGCCACGGCCGTGTCCTGGGAGCCGATCAAGGCGAACAGGTTTTCGCCAGGGGTGAACGGAATGCGGGTCAAGTCGCTCAGTTCACGGGCAAAGCCCACGGCGAACTGCGGGTGGGCATTGATGCCAGTGCCGACCGCTGTACCGCCCTGGGCCAGCGCCTGCAGGGCGGGCAAGGTGGCTTCCAGATGCGCTTGGGCGCCCTTGATCTGTGCCGCCCAGCCCCCCAGCACCTGGCTCATGCGCACTGGCATGGCATCCATCAGGTGGGTGCGGCCGGTCTTGATATAACGGTGAACCTCGACAGCCTTGGCCTCGATCACCTGGACCAGATGCCCCAGAGCCGGCAGCAGTTGCTCGTGCAAGGCCAGCGCTGCGCTGACGTGAATGGTGGTCGGAATGATGTCGTTGCTGCTCTGACCGCAATTGACATGGTCGTTGGCGTTGACCTTGTCACCCAGCACCCGGCTGGCCAAGGTAGCAATCACCTCGTTGGCGTTCATGTTGGAACTGGTGCCGGAACCGGTCTGGAACACGTCCACCGGGAAATGCTGGATGAAGTCCTCGGCCAGCAGTTGCTCGACCGCCTTGACGATGGCACCGCCCTGCTCCGCGCTCAGTTGCCCCAGCGCGATGTTGGCCTTGGCTGCTGCGGCCTTGGCCAACAGCAGTGCCCGGATGAACTGCAGCGGCATGCGCTGGCCGCTGACCGGGAAGTTGTCGACCGCGCGCTGCGTCTGGGCACCATACAGGGCCTGGGCCGGCACCTGCAGTTCGCCCATGCTGTCACGCTCGATACGGGTATTACTCATCATCGGATCCTTGCATCAGTTCATCGGGGGAAATCGAAGGCAGCAACACGCAGTTGGCCAGTTGCAGCGCATAAGGCTGCCAGCGCTCGTTCTGCTCGCGGCGGTCGAGGTTGCGCAGGTCAAGCAGCGGGCGCCAGGCCTGATCCAGGCACTGGCAGCGCCAATGCCAAGGCAACATGCGGTCGCAGGCGGTATCCAGCAGCAGGCGGAAGGAGGTCAGCGCCACGGTCCAGGGCGAGGTCTCGGTGCAACAGACCAGATAGCGCCCCTCGGCCAGGTAATGTTCGATCAGCCGTGGCTCGTCCGGCTCGAGGGCGCAGCGGATGCGCCGACTCAGCCAGCGCCAGTTTTCCAGGTAGGGCAATTCGTGGAGGACGGTTTTCATGAACATCATCGCCGAGGGTTAATGGATAATGATATTCATTATTAATTGATAAATAGAATCACTTCAAGGGCGAGACCACAAACAAAAAACCCGGCGCGATGGCCGGGTTTGTCGTAAAGCGTAGGTCAGACGTGCACCGTCAGCTACCGGCGACGGTCATCCGTTCGATCAGCACCGAACCGCTGTGAATATTGCTGCGCGTTTCAATATCGCTGCCAATCGCGACAATCTGCTGGAACATGTCCTTCATATTGCCGGCGATGGTCACTTCCTGAACAGGGAACTGGATTTCACCGTTCTCCACCCAGAAACCCGCAGCGCCACGGGAGTAGTCACCCGTGACCATGTTCAGGCCATGCCCCATCAGCTCGGTCACCAGCAGGCCGCGCCCCATGCGACGGATCAGTGCGGCCTGGTCTTCGACGCCATGGGTGACGAACAGGTTATGCACGCCGCCAGCGTTGGCGGTGCTTGGCAGCTTGAGCTTGCGACCGGCATAGGTGCCGAGGATGTAGGACACCAGTTCGCCCTTGTCGATGAACGGCTTGGCATAGGTGGCCAGGCCATCGCCGTCGAACGCGGCACTGCCCAGCGCGCGCGGAATGTGCGGACGCTCGTCGAGGGTCAGCCAAGTCGGGAACAGACGCTGGCCCAGGGTGCCTTCGAGGAACGACGACTTGCGGTACAGGTTGCCGCCGGAGATTGCCGACAGGAAGCTGCCGAACAAGCCGCCGGCCAGTTCCGCCGCGAACAGCACCGGCACCTCGCAGGTCGGCACAGGTCGTGCGCCCAGACGGCTGGCGGCACGCTGGGCAGCACGCTGGCCGATACTGCGCGGGTCGGCCAACAATTGGCCCTGGCGATTGACGTCATACCAGTAGTCGCGCTGCATCTGCCCTTCGCCTTCGGCGATCATCACACAGCTCAGGCTGTGGCGGGTCGAGGCGTAGCCGCCGATGAAGCCATGGCTGTTGCCATACACCCGTACCCCTTGGTGCGTGTTGAGGGTGGTGCCGTCGGCATTGAGGATGCGCTTGTCGGCATCGAAGGCGGCCGCTTCGCACTCCAGGGCCATCTCGATGGCACGCTCGGGCTCGATGTCCCAGTCGTGGTAGAGGTCGAGGTCAGGCATTTCGCGCGCCATCAGCGCCGCGTCAGCCAGGCCCGAACACTCATCCTCGGAAGTGTGCTTGGCGATTGCCAGTGCAGCAGCCACCGTTTCGCGAATGGCCTCGGGACCGCTCGCCGACGTACTGGCAGACCCCTTGCGCTGGCCCACGTAGAGGGTGATGCCAAAGCCCTGGTCACGGTTGAACTCGACCGTCTCGACCTCGCGCTGGCGCACGCTGGTGGACAGGCCCTGCTCCAGCGAAACCGCCACCTCGCAGGCACTGGCGCCCTGGCGGCGTGCTTCGGCAACGATCGCCTCGACCTGCTCCTGCAACGCTGGCAGGTCCTTCGGACCTATGCTCTGGACTGCACTCATGGTTTTCTCCACTCAAATTCTGCGTTCGGCGAGGGTCATTCTTCGACCGGGCCGGACAAAGCGGCCCCCGACTGGTTATCATGGCGGCGATTTCCTGCGGACTGCCACCATGGTTGATTCATACGACGACGCCTTCGACGGCGAAAAAAGCAAGACCCAGATCAAGCGCGAGCTGCATGCGCTGGTCGAACTCGGCGAGCGCCTCACCACGCTCAAGCCCGATATCCTCGCGCGCCTGCCACTCACCGACGAGTTGCGCAAAGCACTGGAGGAAGCGTCCAAACACACTGCCCACGGTGCCCGCAAACGCCACATGTCGTTCGTCGGCAAGCTGATGCGCGTACAGGACCTGGATGCCATCCATGCGCTGCTCGAGCAGATAGACAGCTCCACGCGCCAGTACAACGAACGTTTCCACGGCCTCGAGCGCTGGCGCGACCGGTTGATCGACGGCAACGACGAAGACCTCGAGCGCTTCGTCCAGGAGTTCCCCGATACCGATCGCCAGCAACTGCGCTCGCTGATCCGCCATGCCCAGCACGAAAAGGCGCGGAACAAACCGCCAGCCGCTGCGCGCAAGGTGTTCAAGTACATCCGCGACCTCGACGAGCTCCAGCGCGGCCTGCGCTGAGCCCTGCCACTGACCGCCTGCAGGAGCGGCCTCGCGTCGCGACACGAGGCCGCTCCTGCAGGCAGCGCGTGCCATCAGGCCCCGGTACCGCCCACGGTGATCGCGTCCAGCTTCAGGGTCGGCTGGCCAACGCCAACCGGCACCGACTGCCCATCCTTGCCACAAGTCCCGACGCCGCTGTCCAGGGCCAGGTCGTTACCGACCATCGACACCCGACTCATCGCCTCAGGACCATTGCCGATCAGGGTCGCGCCCTTGACCGGCGCGGTGATCTTGCCGTCTTCGATCAGGTACGCCTCGCTGGTGGAGAACACGAACTTGCCACTGGTGATGTCCACCTGACCACCGCCGAGGTTGGCGCAGTAGATGCCCTTCTTCACCGAGGCGATGATCTCCTGCGGGTCGCTCTCGCCGGCACGCATGTAGGTGTTGGTCATGCGCGGCATCGGCAGGTGCGCGTAGGATTCGCGCCGACCATTGCCGGTAACCGCCATGCCCATCAGGCGGGCATTGAGCTTGTCCTGCATGTAGCCTTTGAGGATGCCGTTCTCGATCAGGGTGGTGCATTCGGTCGGGGTGCCTTCGTCATCGACGCTCAGCGAACCGCGACGGCCTTCCAGCGTGCCGTCATCGACGATGGTGCACAGCTTCGACGCCACCGCCTCACCGATCCGGCCGCTGTAGGCGGAGCTGCCCTTGCGGTTGAAGTCGCCTTCCAGGCCGTGGCCGACCGCTTCATGCAGCAGTACGCCCGACCAACCGGGACCGAGCACCACCGGCAGCGTGCCGGCCGGCGCAGGCTGCGCCTCAAGGTTGACCAGCGCCTGGCGCAGCGCCTCGCGGGCGTAGCCCATCACCCGCTCTTCGGTGAAGTAGCGGTAGTCGGTACGCCCGCCCCCGCCTTGGCCGCCCCGCTCGCGGCGACCGTTGTGTTCGACGATGACGCTGACGTTGAAACGCACCAGCGGCCGCACATCAGCGGCCAGGCTGCCATCGGCCGCCGCCACCAGGATGCGCTCCCACACACCCGCCATGCTCACGCTGACCTGCTGAATGCGTGGATCGAGGGCACGGGTGGCGGCATCGACGCGCTTGAGCAGTTCGACTTTCTCGGCCCGACTCAGGACATCGAGCGGGTTGTTCGGTGCATACAGGGCGGTCACGTCCTGACTGCGGAAGGCCTGCACCTTACCGTTCTGGCCAGCGCGGGAAATCGAGCGGGCGGCGCGCGCCGCTGACGTCAAGGCTTCAAGATTGATCGCGTTGCTGTAGGCGAAGCCGGTCTTCTCGCCGGACAACGCACGCACGCCGACACCTTGGTCGAGGTTGAAACTGCCTTCCTTGACGATACCGTCTTCCAGTGCCCAGGTTTCCGAGATCTGCCCCTGGAAATACAGGTCGGCAGCGTCGATGCCGGGCCCTGCCAACTCACCCAGCACAGCCTGCAGGCTGTCCAGGGTCAGTCCGCCCGGGGCCAGGAGCTGCTCGCTGACGGTGGATAACATCTGGCTCATAGTCACTCCGAGGTGTGCGCAGGCCGCAAGGCGTCCTGCGAGAAAAAGCGCCGGTGCGAAACGACCGGCATACGCGCCCGTATGGACGCTTGTTCTTCAGCGTCGCGCTCGGCGAGCAATATCGCTTCGCCATGCGCATGTTCGGCGACGATCCTCCCCCAAGGGTCGACGATCGCCGCATGGCCATGGGTTTCCCGTGGGCCTGGATGGCTGCCGCCCTGCGCGGCGGCCAGCATATAGCACTGGGTTTCGATGGCGCGGGCACGGATCAACACTTCCCAATGTGCCGCGCCGGTCACCGCAGTGAACGCCGACGGAGCGCTGATCAGCTCGGCCCCGGCAGCGCGCAGGGCGCTGTAGAGCTCGGGAAAGCGCAGGTCGTAGCACACCGACAAGCCCAGGCGCCCAACCGGTGTATCGGCCACCACCACCTGCGCGCCATGGGCGTAATCGTCCGATTCGCGGTAGCGCCCACGGTTGTCGGCCACGTCCACATCGAACAGGTGCAGCTTGTCGTAACGCGCGGCGATCTCGCCGTGGTCGTCGACCAGCAGCGAGCAGGCATGTGACTTGGCCTCGGGCTGACCGACCGGGGGCAACGGCAAGGTGCCGGCAACAATCCATAACTTGAGGTCGCGTGCGGCGCGTTTCAACCAGGGCAGGATCGGGCCTTCGCCAAGCGCTTCAGCGCGACCGATCGCCGCGGCATCGCGCCGGCCCATGGCCGCGAAATTCTCCGGCAGCACCGCCAGCCGTGCGCCGCTGTCAGCCGCCTGTTCCAGCAGCACGTGAGCCCGCTGCAGGTTGGCCAGTACGCCGTCCTGGCTGACCATCTGGATCACTGCTGACTTCATGACCACTCCTAACGCGATTTATCGAAAGGTTTCACAAAGGTGATTTTAGGCTCTTTGACCGGACCTTCGACCCGATAGTGCACGCTGGCGAAGCGCGCGACCCGATCACCGATCAGTCGATCGACCAGGAACAATGCGCCACCGACCGCAGGCGCCCCGACGATCAGCGCCGCCAACGGCAGGTTGTTGGTGACCGGCAGGGTCACCTGCAGGTTGGCATCGATACGGTCGCGCACAAAGTCGAGTGTGCCATCGAGCTCGAAATTGCTGGAGGGGCCGGTGACAGCGATCGGTTCACGGGTCACATAGACGCCCTCGCTGGCCACCAGCAGGCCCTTGACCCGATCATAGGCAAGCCCCTCGCCGAACAGGTCGGAGAAGTCCAGGCGCAGACGGCGACCAATCGAGTTGAAGTTGAGCAGGCCGAACACCCGCAACGCCTGGGCGCCACCCTCGACCTCGACGAACTGGCCGGTGCGCAGCGAGGCATCGAGGCTACCGGAGAATCGCTTGAGACTGACCCAGGCCGGCGAACCCGGCCAACGGCCATCGACGTCCATGCGGAAGTCGCGGCTGGTGACCGTGGGCGCGAAGCCCCAGGCCTTGAGCACATCGCCCAGGTCCTTGCCGTCCAGGCGCCCCTTGTACCAACTGCTGGTGCTGCCGGGAACACCTTCCCAGCCGCCGCTGCCGTCGATGTGCAGGCCCTTGAGATTGAGGTCGATGTCGCCCAGGGACACACCACGGGCATTCGGCCGCAGCTTGACCGAGGCGCTGCCGAACAGGTCGTCGCCGCGATACAACTTGTCGATGCTCAGGTCCAGGGCCGGCGCCTTGCGCGGGTCGAAGGTGGCCAGCGGATCAGGCGCATCTTCGGCCTGGGCCTCCTGCGGATCGGCAGGCGGCAGGCGCAAGGTCTGCAGCTTCACCACCATGGGCGCGGCCTTGGCATCCGGGATCCGCGCATTGCCGATCACTTCCTTGCTGTCCAGGCGCAGATCCCAGGCGCTGGCAACACGCGCCAGGCGCACCACCGCCTGGTTGAGGTCGGTGCCGAATGCCTTCAACTGGCCAATGCTCACATCCACACCCTGCAGGCTCTGACGAGCGCTGCCACCTGGATCCTGGCCAGCATACTTGTCCAACTGCTGCTGCCAGGGCTCGAGGTCCAGCGATTCGAGCCGCCCGCGCACCCGCAGACCCTGGCCGCCCGGCACCAGCGCATCGCCACCGCCCAGCACCAGCTCGCCGCGTCCCTGGGCCAGCTTGTCGAGCGAGGCCGCATAGGCCAACCGCGCCACATCGGCGTAGCTCGCATCAAAGCGCCGCTCACCACCCTGCAGGTTCATGCTGAAGCTGCTGCCGCGTGACTCGGCCGCCGTCTTGCCGAAGGGCGCTGGCAGGTCGATGGTCAGGCCCTTGAGCGACGAGTTGACGCTCAGGCGATTGTCGCGGCTACCCAGGCTGACCTGCAGTTGGTAGGGAATGTCGCCCGAGGCCGGCAGTGCCTGCTTGAACTGCAGCCAGTCGGTCAACGACTTGAGCGGCACCTGGCCGGTGGCGTTGATCCGGGTCTGGATCTGGCCACCCTGCCCTTCGGCGAGAATCTGCGCGGTCACCGGCCTGTCGAAGGCCTGGAGACTGATGCCCTTGCCGCTCAGGCCCTTGTCGAGATCGAAGGTGAAGTCGCCCTTCAGGCGGCTCAGGTCGAGCTCCGGCGGCTCCACCTTGAGCCGGGCATCGGAAGTCGAGAAATCCACCAGCACCTTGGGACGCAGACCGTGTTCCAACGGGATGTCCAGTTTGACCTTGCCCTGCAGCGGGCCCTCGCCTTCCCAGCCGGCAAAGATCTCGCCAGTGCCGATCGGCGCCTCTTTCAGAATCTTCAGGCCGTCACCCAGGCTGCCGTCGAACTCGCCGTCCAGGTACAGGCGGCTATGCTGGTCGCCCTCGACATGGGGGATGTTGACGCTGACATCACTGACTCGGGTGTCCAGCAGCAGGCCCTTGCTGGCCTGGATGCGCACACCGGTATCCTCGATGTACACATTGCCGTCCACCTGCTGCACCTGCGGCCAGCCCGGCTGGAAATCGAGGGCCGCATCATGCACCTTGAAGAACAGGCTGATGCTGCGCGAATGCGCCGGCGCGTTGTGGTTCAGAGATCCCTGGTACTGGAAGTAGCCCTCGTCGACCGCCCCCTTGACGATGGCACTGCGAAGCCACTCGTCCAGCGCCGGGCTGAGCACTTCCGGCAGGTACTTGGCCGTGTAGCGGCCATCGCCCTCGGTGAGGCCGACGCGCAGGTCCATATAGTCGGCCTGCTCCTCGTGGAACCTGAAGCGAATGAGAAAATCGGCGGCGATCTTGCCTTCATCGCCCAGCACCTTGATGTAGGGCGCGATGAGGGTAAAGCCGTCCTTGTCCAGCGCCCAGGTCAGGCGGGCATTGGCTTTCTGGTAGTGCCAGGGTTTGCCGAAGATGGGGTACAGGTGCAGCATGAAGGCATCGGTATCAAGGCGCAGTTCGCCGTGCCCGAGATCGCCGCTGATGCTGCCGCTGACATTGCCCGCTGCGGGCGCGCCGTGATACGCATCGAAGCCGATCTTGTCGAGATTGGCGGCGAACTGCAGGCGCTGGTCACCTTCGGCATGGGGACGGATGTCGAGCTGAACATTGCGCAGTGTACCGGTCACGTTCAGGGCATCGACCACGGTCATCAGGTTGTCCGGCAGCGGTGCCAGGCCATCGATCAGTGGGGTCAACGGCGTCAGGTCGAGGCGATCGGCCTGGACCTGCCACGTCTCCCCAGCGGCCTCCTGCCCACGGCGCTGGCGCGCTTGCAGGTGGGTTTCCCAGCGGGTTTCACCGATACTCGCCGCCAACGAATCGACCACGATCTCGTAGCCTTCCTTACCCCGGCGCACCCAACTGGACAGCGCCAGGTTGTCGAGGGTCACGGTCTTGCGCCCGACATAGGCGCCGCGCAGTTGCGGCGCGTTCAGGCGGGCGACGGCGCGCTGCAACTGGCCTTTGTTCCAGTCGATCCAGAATTCGCCCCCCGCACGCAGCGTCTTGGCTCGCCATTGGCCGAGCAGGCTTGGCGGCACCCAGCGCGCCCAATCGCTCTGCGGCAGGCTGGCGTAGGCCTCCAGCCGCCCGTCACGCCAGGCGTCAGGGGTGGCGCGGCTGCGCAGGTTCAACGCCAGGGGTTGGCCGTCGGGCAAGGTCGCGCGCAGCTCAAGGCGCTGGCGCGACGGACCGGCCTGCAGGCCAAGGCTGACATAAGTGAGCGTGACTGAATCACGGCGCCACGGCTGGAACGTGACCTGGCTGTCGAACACATCGACCCTGCCCAGTTGCTGGAGGCGTTGCAGCAATTGGGCCGGGTCGATGGGCGCATCGTCTTTCTTCGGCAGGCCTTCAAGGGTCCAGGCGCCTTGCTGGTCCTCATGCAGGATCAGCTGCAGGCCGCCTAGCTGGACATGCGCCAACCGCACTTCTCGGGCCTTCAGGCTGGCCCACAGGTCGGGCACCAGCTTGACGTCATCCAGGCGCAAGGCCGCCGAGCCCTCGCCCAATTGCAGGTCGCGCAGCCTGAGCACCGGGGCCAGGCCACTCCATCGCCCCTCGAGCGCCCCCACATGCACGGGCAGGCCCAAGGCTTGCTGGGCCTTGTCTTCAAGGTCGGTCCGGTATTCGGCCACCAGCGGCACCAGTTGCCGACCGAGGCTGACATACAGCGCCACCAGCACTGCCAGCAGGGCACACAGCCCCAGCCCCCAGCGGGTCAACGCGCCAAGAACGCGGGTCAGACGTTCCATGGCCATTGCCCTCCGAGTCGTCCATTAACTATGGCCGCAAGCGGCATTTTCGCCACTGGGCGAACGATTTCAGAACGCGTCAGAGCAGCACCACATCATATTGTTCCTGGGAATACATGGACTCGACCTGGAAGCGAATGGTTCGCCCGATGAAGGCCTCCAGCTCGGCGACGTTACCCGACTCTTCATCGAGCAGACGATCGACGACCTTCTGATTGGCCAGCACCCGGTAGCCTTCTGCCTGATAGGCCCGCGCCTCGCGGAGGATTTCGCGGAAGATTTCGTAACAAATAGTCTCTGGCGTCTTCAGCTTGCCACGCCCCTGGCAGGCCAGGCAGGGCTCGCACAGCACCTGCTCGAGGCTTTCACGGGTGCGCTTGCGGGTCATCTGTACCAGGCCCAACTCGGTGATGCCGATGATGTTGGTCTTGGCATGGTCGCGCTCAAGCTGTTTTTCCAGCGTGCGCAGAACCTGGCGGCGGTGCTCTTCGTCTTCCATGTCGATGAAGTCGATGATGATGATGCCGCCGATGTTGCGCAGGCGCAGTTGCCGCGCGATAGCCGTGGCTGCTTCGAGGTTGGTCTTGAAAATGGTCTCTTCGAGGTTGCGATGGCCGACGAAAGCGCCAGTGTTGACGTCGATGGTCGTCATCGCCTCGGCGGGGTCGACCACCAGGTAGCCCCCGGACTTGAGCGGCACCTTGCGTTCCAGGGCGCGCTGGATCTCGTCCTCGACCCCATAGAGGTCGAAGATCGGCCGCTCGCCGGGATAGTGCTCCAGGCGGTCGGCGATCTCGGGCATCAGCTCGCCGACGAACTGCGTGGTCTTCTGGAAGGTCTCCCGCGAGTCGATGCGGATCTTCTCGATCTTTGGATTGACCAGGTCGCGCAAGGTGCGCAGCGCCAGGCCGAGGTCTTCGTAGATCACGGTCGGCGCACCACAGGTCTGGATCTGGCTGCCGATCTGCTCCCAAAGGCGACGCAGGTAGCGGATGTCCTGGAGGATGTCTTCGGCGCGCGCGCCTTCGGCGGCGGTACGCAGGATGAAGCCACCGGCATCCTTGATGTTCTCTTGCGTCATCGAATCGCTGACCACCTGTTTGAGACGGTCACGCTCGGCTTCGTCTTCGATCTTCAGCGAAATGCCGACATGGCTGCTGCGCGGCATGTACACCAGGTAGCGCGACGGAATCGACAGCTGGGTAGTCAGGCGCGCGCCCTTGGTGCCAATAGGGTCCTTGGTCACCTGCACCACAAGAGCCTGGCCTTCGTGGACCAGCGCGGTGATGGTCTCGACCGCCGAGCCTTCACGCTGGGAGATCTCCGAGGCGTGGATGAACGCCGCACGCTCCAGGCCGATATCGATGAAGGCGGCCTGCATGCCAGGCAGCACACGCACCACCTTGCCCTTGTAGATATTGCCGACGATGCCACGGCGCTGGGTGCGCTCGACATGCACCTCCTGCAGCACTCCGTTCTCCACCACTGCCACACGTGACTCCATTGGCGTGATGTTGATCAGGATCTCTTCACTCATGGCAGGCTCTCGTCAAAGGTCTTCGGTAATGATGGATCGCTGTCGGGCGGCTGGCTAGCGCTGGGCGTTATCCTCTTGCTGCCAGCAGGGAATGGCGAACTGTTCGAGCAGCTCGGCGGTTTCGCTCAGGGGCAGGCCGACCACGGCCGAATAGCTGCCCTCGATGGCGCTGACGAACACCGCCCCCAGCCCCTGGATCGCATAACCGCCGGCCTTGTCCAGCGGTTCACCGCTGTCCCAGTAGCGACATGCTTCATCGAAGGAAATGGTACGGAACCGCACTTTGGTGGCCACGCACAGGCTCAGCGAGCGCTGGCCGTCGGTCACAGCTACGGCCGTAAGCACCTGATGCTCGCGTTTGGACAGGTCGCCGAGCATCGCCAGGGCGTGCTCGCGGTTTTCAGGCTTGCCGAGGATCTGGCCGTCGAGCACCACGGCGGTATCCGCGCCGAGCACCACACCCGGGGCATCGAGCAGATTGAAACCGGCCACCGCCTTGGCTTGCGCCAGGCGTTCGACGTAGGCCTGGGCGGCTTCGTCGGGCAACGGGGTTTCGTCGATAGGGGCGCTGACCACGGTGAATGGCACGCCAATCTGGGTCAGCAGCTCACGCCGGCGCGGGGAGCCGGAGGCCAGGTGCAGTCGAGTCATGTGGACATCTCCCTGTCAGTGGCGACGCGTCAGTGGATATGCAGGCGTCGGCGCATGCCGCGCAGGGCGAAGCTGATCCAGGGCCAGAGCAACGCGCTGATCACCGCCGACCACACCAGCGCAAGCGTCGGCAGGCGATTGCCGGTCAGGGCGCTGAGCCACAGCTGGATCAACTGGGCGATGCCGAACACCACCAGGATCACCAGGCTCTGCTGCCACATGGGGAACATACGCAGGCGTTGCTGCAGGGACAGCACCAGGAAGGTGATCAAGGTGAGGATCAGCGCGTTCTGCCCCAGCAGGGTGCCGTAGAGCACGTCCTCGGCAAGGCCCAGCACAAAGGCGGTGGTCATCCCGACCTTGCTGGGTACGGCCAGGGTCCAGAACGCCAGCAACAAGGCCAGCCACATGGGGCGGAACACCTCCATGAACTGCGGCATCGGCGTGACGCTGAGCAGCAGGCCGATGACGAAGGTCAGCCCGATGGCCCAGCCGTTTCTGCTACGGGTACTGGCCATCATTCTCTCCGGGGCTGTGCAGGCGACGCGGGTGCGGCTGGCGGGTGTGAGGTGGACGTACCGTGGGCCGGCGCAGTGGCAGCCGGTGCGGCAGGTGCGGGTGCGTGGGCCGGCGCGCCGCTCGCTGGCGCAATTGCCGGTGCTGGCGCAGCTGTCGGCTTGGCACTCGCACCGTCCTGACGGTCGGCCTCTTCCTGGGCGATCGCTGCATCCGTGGCACGCTGCTCAGGTGTACGACGATCGCTGAACACCAGCAGCATGTAGCGGCTGCGATTGAGGGCGGCGGTAGGAATGGCGCGCACGATGGCGAACGGCTGACCGGAATCGTGGATCACCTCGTTGACCGTGGCCACCGGATAACCGGCCGGGAAACGCTGCCCCATGCCCGAACTCACCAGCAGATCGCCTTCCTTGATGTCGGCGGTATCGGCCACGTGACGCAGTTCCAAGCGTTCCGGGTTGCCGGTGCCGCTGGCAATGGCGCGCAGGCCGTTGCGGTTGACCTGTACGGGAATGCTGTGGGTGGTGTCGGTCAGCAGCAGCACGCGCGAGGTGTAGGGCATCAGCTCGACCACCTGGCCCATCAGGCCACGGGCATCGAGCACCGGCTGGCCGAGGAACACCCCGTCGCGCTCGCCCTTGTTGATCAGGATGCGATGAGTGAAGGGATTGGGATCGACCCCGATCAGCTCGGCGACTTCGACCTTTTCGTTGACCAGTGCCGAAGAATTGAGCAGCTCGCGCAGACGCACGTTCTGCTCGGTGAGCGCCGCCAGCTTCTGCAGGCGCCCCTGCAACAGCAGGGCTTCGGTCTTGAGTTTCTCGTTTTCGGCGATCAGCTCGGTGCGGCTGCCGAACTGCCCGGCCACGCCCTGCCACAGACGCTGCGGCAAATCGGTGACCCAATAGGATTCCATCAGCACCAGCCCCATCTGGCTGCGTACCGGCTTGAGCACGTCAAAGCGCGAGTCGACCACCATCAGCGCGACCGACATCACCACCAGCACGAGCAGACGAACGCCCAGCGAAGGGCCCTTGGAGAAAAGCGGTTTAATGGGCCGTTCCTCGTGGACGACGATTCAGGCGGTCATTGCACGAGGTCAATGCAACCACCAGCCTGCGGATTGACGGAAACGACGCCCGACGGACGTCAACAGCGCATACAGGTAGCACTGTGCGTGCCACCTGTAAACCAGACGATCTTCAGCGACGGCTGGACAGCGCCAGGACTCACTCGCTGGAGAGCAGGTCCATGGCGTGCTTGTCCATCATTTCCAGCGCACGACCACCGCCACGGGCGACACAGGTCAGCGGGTCTTCGGCAACGATCACCGGCAGGCCGGTTTCCTGGGCCAGCAGCTTGTCGAGGTCACGCAGCAGCGCGCCACCACCGGTCAGCACCAGGCCGCGCTCGGCGATGTCGGAGGCCAGCTCCGGCGGCGACTGCTCCAGGGCGCTCTTGACCGCCTGGACGATGGTCGCCAGCGATTCCTGCAGCGCTTCGAGCACTTCGTTGGAGTTCAGGGTGAAGGCACGTGGTACACCTTCGGCCAGGTTGCGGCCACGCACGTCGACTTCGCGGACTTCGCCGCCCGGGTAGGCGGTGCCGATTTCCTGCTTGATGCGCTCGGCGGTGGATTCGCCGATCAGGCTGCCGTAGTTACGGCGCACGTAGGTGACGATGGCTTCGTCGAAACGGTCGCCGCCGACACGCACGGATTCGGCGTACACCACACCGTTGAGCGAGATCAGGGCGATTTCGGTGGTACCACCACCGATGTCGACGACCATCGAACCGCGGGCTTCCTCGACCGGCAGGCCGGCACCGATGGCGGCGGCCATGGGCTCTTCGATCAGGAACACTTCGCGGGCACCGGCGCCCAGCGCCGATTCACGGATGGCACGGCGCTCGACCTGAGTGGACTTGCACGGCACGCAGATCAGCACGCGAGGGCTGGGCTGCAGGAAGCTGTTTTCGTGCACTTTGTTGATGAAGTACTGCAGCATCTTCTCGCAGACGCTGAAGTCGGCGATCACGCCGTCCTTCATCGGACGAATGGCAGCGATGTTGCCGGGAGTGCGGCCGAGCATGCGCTTGGCTTCGGTACCGACGGCCACGACGCTTTTCTGGTTGCCGTGGGTACGGATGGCAACAACCGAGGGCTCATTCAGGACGATACCGCGCTCACGCACGTAAATAAGGGTGTTGGCAGTACCCAGGTCGATGGACAGATCGCTGGAAAACATGCCACGCAGTTTCTTGAACATGGGAAAGTGACCCTGGGGAAAGCGTGGGTAAAAAAGTGCGGCAAACTCTAACAATGGCAGGGATTTTGGGCAAGGAGCCAATATGTTAAATTGGCAGTTTTTCCGAGCACGCCAGCCGATGATCGCGGCCGTATGACCGCCAGAATCCCGGCATGTTCCTCATTACGGAAGCATTCTGTTTCTGTTTTTCCTGGAGATCCCCATGGCGCTTCAACGCTGTGACGTGGAAAAGATCGCCCATCTGGCCCGCCTGGGCCTTAATGAAGGCGAACTGCCACGCATTACCGATGCCTTGAACAGTATTCTCGGGCTGGTCGACCAGATGCAAGCCGTCGACACCACTGGCATCGAGCCTCTCGCCCACCCGCTCGAAGCCACCCAGCGCCTGCGTCCCGACCAGGTGACCGAAAGCAACCAGCGCGATCGCTACCAAGCGGTGGCACCCTCGACCGAAAACGGTCTGTACCTGGTTCCGAAAGTCATCGAGTAAGGGATAGAGCCTGCCATGCATCAACTCACTCTGGCCGAGATCGCCCGCGGACTCGCCGACAAGTCGTTTTCTTCCGAAGAGCTGACCGGCGCGCTGCTGTCGCGCATCAAGCAGCTCGACCCACAGATCAACAGCTTCATCAGCATCACCGAAGCGCAGGCGCTGCAGCAGGCCCGCGCTGCCGACGCCCGTCGCGCCAATGGCGAAACCGGCGCACTGCTGGGCGCACCGATTGCCCACAAGGACCTGTTCTGCACCCAGGGCGTGCGCACCAGCTGCGGCTCGAAGATGCTCGACAGCTTCACCGCCCCCTATGACGCCACGGTGGTCGCCAAGCTCGCCGAGGCCGGCATGGTCACCCTGGGCAAGACCAACATGGACGAGTTCGCCATGGGTTCGGCCAACGAATCCAGCCACTACGGCGCGGTGAAGAACCCCTGGAACCTCGAACACGTGCCAGGCGGCTCGTCGGGTGGCTCCGCCGCAGCCGTGGCCGCGCGCCTGCTGCCGGTCGCCACCGGCACCGACACCGGCGGCTCGATCCGCCAGCCAGCCGCGCTGACCAACCTCACCGGTCTCAAGCCTACCTACGGCCGTGTCTCGCGCTGGGGCATGATCGCCTACGCCTCGAGCCTCGACCAGGGCGGCCCGATGGCCCGCACCGCCGAAGACTGCGCCCTGCTGCTGCAAGGCATGGCCGGTTTCGACGCCAAGGACTCGACCAGCGTCGACGAATCGGTACCCGACTACAGCGCCAACCTCAATGCCTCGCTGCAGGGCCTGCGCATCGGCCTGCCGAAGGAGTACTTCGGCGCCGGCCTCGATCCGCGCATCGCCGAACTGGTCCAGGCCAGCGTCAAGGAACTGGAGAAGCTCGGCGCGGTGGTCAAGGAAATCAGCCTGCCGAACATGCAGCACGCCATCCCGGCGTACTACGTGATCGCCCCGGCCGAAGCCTCCTCCAACCTCTCGCGCTTCGACGGCGTGCGCTTCGGCTACCGCTGCGAAGCCCCGAAAGACCTCACCGACCTGTACAAGCGCTCGCGTGGCGAAGGCTTCGGCGCTGAAGTGCAGCGCCGGATCATGGTCGGCACCTATGCCCTGTCGGCCGGCTACTACGACGCCTACTACGTCAAGGCCCAGCAGATCCGCCGCCTGATCAAGAACGACTTCATGGCCGCCTTCGAACAGGTCGACGTCATCCTCGGCCCGACCACGCCGAACCCGGCCTGGAAACTCGGCTCGAAGAACGCCGACCCGGTCGCCGCCTACCTCGAGGACGTCTACACCATCACCGCCAACCTCGCGGGCCTGCCCGGCCTGTCGATGCCGGCCGGCTTCGTCGATGGCCTGCCGGTGGGCGTGCAACTGCTGGCCCCGTACTTCCAGGAAGGCCGCCTGCTCAACGTCGCGCACCGTTACCAGCAAGTCACCGACTGGCACACCCGCGCCCCCAACGGCTTCTGAGGAATTCACACATGCAATGGGAAGTTGTGATCGGGCTGGAGATTCATACCCAGCTCGCCACCCAGTCGAAGATCTTCTCCGGCAGCGCCACCACCTTCGGCTCCGAGCCGAACACCCAGGCCAGCCTGGTCGACCTGGGCATGCCCGGCGTACTGCCGGTGCTGAACCAGGAGGCCGTACGCATGGCCTGCATGTTCGGCCTGGCCATCGATGCCGAGATCGGGCCGCGCAACGTGTTCGCGCGCAAGAACTACTTCTACCCCGACCTGCCCAAGGGCTATCAGATCAGCCAGATGGACCTGCCGATCGTTGGCAAGGGCCACCTGGACATCGCCCTGGAAGACGGCACCCTCAAGCGCATCGGCGTCACCCGCGCACACCTTGAGGAAGATGCCGGCAAGAGCCTGCACGAAGATTTCAACGGCGCCACCGGGATCGACCTGAACCGCGCCGGCACACCGCTGCTGGAAATCGTTTCCGAGCCGGACATGCGCAGCGCAAAAGAGGCCGTGGCCTACGTCAAGGCCATCCACGCCCTGGTGCGCTACCTGGGTATCTGCGATGGCAACATGGCCGAAGGCTCGCTGCGTTGCGACTGCAACGTCTCGGTTCGCCCCAAAGGCCAGGTCGAGTTCGGCACCCGCTGCGAGATCAAGAACGTCAACTCGTTCCGCTTCATCGAGCGGGCGATCAACAGCGAGATCCAGCGCCAGATCGACCTGATCGAGGACGGCGGCAAGGTAGTCCAGGAAACCCGTCTGTACGACCCGAACAAGGACGAGACCCGCTCCATGCGCAGCAAGGAGGAAGCCAACGACTACCGTTACTTCCCCGATCCGGACCTGCTGCCGGTGGTCATCGAGCCAAGCTTCCTCGAGACCGTCCGCGCCTCGCTGCCCGAGCTGCCGACACAGAAGGTCGAGCGCTTCCAGAGCCAGTACGGCCTGTCGGCCTACGACGCCAACGTGCTGGCCAGCAGCCGCGAACAGGCCGACTACTTCGAGCAGGTGGCCAGTATCGGCGGCGACGCCAAGCTGGCGGCCAACTGGGTCATGGTCGAGCTGGGCAGCCTGCTGAACAAGCTGGGTGTCGAAATCGACCAGTCGCCAGTCAGTGCCGAGCTGCTCGGTGGCATGCTACAGCGCATCCGCGACAACACCATCAGCGGCAAGATCGCCAAGACCGTGTTCGAGGCCATGGCTGCCGGTGAAGGCGATGCCGACAGCATCATCGAGAGCAAGGGCCTCAAGCAGGTGACCGACACCGGCGCGATCGACAAGATGCTCGATGAAGTGCTGGCGGCCAACGCCGAGCAGGTCGAACAGTACCGCGCCGCCGATGAGGCCAAGCGCGGCAAGATGTTCGGTTTCTTCGTCGGCCAGGCGATGAAGGCCTCCAAAGGCAAGGCCAACCCGGGGCAGGTGAACCAATTGCTCAAGGCCAAGCTCGAAGGGTGACCTGAACGCCCTCGTTCGCGGGCAAGTCGGGGCGCCGACTTGCCCGCGAATGGAAGCACCGGAGAGCACCTGCCTTGCTAAAAAAAAACCTCACCGCCCTGGCTCTTTTCTCTGTCTTGGCCGGCTGTGCCAGCCATGACATCGACCCGCGCGGCTACGACGAAACCGGCACCGCCTCCTATTACGGCTCCCGCCACCACGGCAAACGCACCGCCAGCGGCGAAGCCTTCAACCAGCACGGCCTGACCGCCGCCCATCGCACCCTGCCGTTCGGCAGCCAGGTACTGGTGACCAACCTGTCCAACCAGCGCAGCGTGGTGGTACGCATCAACGACCGCGGCCCCCATACCCGTGGCCGACTGATCGACCTGTCACGCGCTGCCGCAGAAAAAATCGGCATGCTCCGTAGCGGAACGGCGCGAGTCCGGGTACAAGGTCTGAGCGACTGACCTGACTGGAGCCCTGCCATTTTCGACCTCGCTACCCTCCCCACCTTCAGCCTCCTGCAACTGGGCCTGGGCCTGGTGCTGTTGGTCATCGGTGCCGAACTGCTGGTGCGCGCCGCCCTGCGCCTGGCCACGCGCCTGCATGTGCGGCCGCTGATCATCGGCCTGAGCCTGGTGGCCTTCGGCAGTACCGCACCACAACTGACGGTCAGCCTGCAGGCGGCCTACCAGGGTGCCCCGGACGTGGCGGTGGGCAGTGTGATCGGCAGCAACATCTTCAATGTGCTGGTGATCCTCGGGCTTGCCGCGCTGATCATCCCGCTACGCGTTTCGCGGCAACTGGTACGCCTGGACATCCCCTTGATGATCGCCGCCAGTGCAGTGGTCTACCTGCTGGCGGCCAACGGCGAACTGGGGAGGCTCGAGGGCGGGCTGTTGTTGCTGGGCCTGCTGGGCTACCTGGGCATGCTCTGGCACCAGTCACGCCACTATGCTCGCACCTATCCGGCGCCCGACGCCGCACGCCGCAGCCCGGGCCGTTTCTGGAGCACCGTGGTGCTGCAGACCCTGTTCGGGCTGGTGCTGCTCAGCCTCGGTGGGCACTTGCTGCTGGAGGCGGCGGTCGAGGTCGCCACGGATCTGGGCCTGTCCGAGCGGATCATCGGCCTGACCGTGGTCGCGGTCTGCACTTCGCTGCCGGAACTGGCCGCCGCGCTGATCGCCGCCCTGCGGGGCGAACGCGAGATCGCCGTGGGCACGGTGATCGGCAGCAACCTGTTCAACCTCCTGGCAGTGCTGGGGCTGACCGCCTTGACCACGCCCGAGCCACTGACCATCTCACCCAACGCACTGGCATTCGACCTGCCGGTGATGCTCGGGGTCGCCGCCCTGAGCCTGCCCGTGTTCTATTCCGGCTACCGGATCACCCGCGCCGAAGGGCTGGTGTTCCTGGCGCTCTACCTGGCCTACGGCCTGCATGTGGTGGCCTTCACCACCGGCATGCCACTGGCCGGGCGACTGGAGCGTCTGATGCTGTTCTACGTCATGCCGGTGCTGGCGGTGGTGTTGCTGTACACCACGGTTCGTGCCTGGCGCCGCCAACACTGAGGATTACGCAATGACCGACAACAAGAAGGCCGGCGAGCAGGTTCGTCGCCAGGTGATGGGGGACGCTTTCGTCGATCGTGCCCTGGGCAATGCCACGGCGTTCACCCAGCCCCTGCAGGACTTCGTCAACGAACATGCCTGGGGCAGCGTCTGGTCCCGCGAGGGGCTGCCATTGAAGACCCGCAGCCTGATCACCCTGGCGGCGCTGACCGCACTGAAGTGCCCACAGGAACTCAAGGGCCATGTGCGCGGGGCGTTGAACAACGGCTGCACGGTGGAGGAAATTCGCGAAGCACTGCTGCATTGCGCAGTGTACGCCGGGGTGCCGGCAGCGATCGATGCATTCCGCGCGGCGCAGGAAGTGATCGACAGCTACCAGGCCTGAGATCGCACCGGACTCTTCGCGGCTAAACCCGCTCCCACAGGCACGCCACTATGCGGCCCCTGTGGGAGCGGGTTTACCCGCGAAAAGAACGACGCATCAGCGCAGATTCATCCCCTGGCCTGACGCGCTTTCTTCACCCGGAACGCTACCCACAGCGCAGCGATCCACAGCGGAATCAGCATCACCGAGATGCGCACTGGCGGGGTGAGGTACATCACCACCAGGATCAGCACGATGAACGCCAGGCACAGGTAGTTGGTCAGTGGATGCCCCCAACTGCGGTAGAACGGCGTGACGCCCGCCGCCAGCTTGGCCTTGCGGAACTTGAGGTGGGTGATGCTGATGCTCGCCCAGTTGATCACCAGCGCCGACACTGCCAGGGCCATCAGCAAACCGAACGCCTCCCCCGGCATCAGGTAGTTGATCACCACGCAAAGACCGGTGGCCAGAGCCGAAACCCCCAGCGCCACCAGCGGTACGCCGCTGCGGCTGACCTTGAGCAACTGGCGCGGCGCATCGCCCTGGCTGGCCAGGCCGAACAGCATGCGGCTGTTGGCGTAGACGCAGCTGTTGTAGACCGACAGCGCGGCGGTCAGCACCACGACGTTGAGCACGGTGGCGACCACATCGCTGTCCAGCTCATGGAAGATCATCACGAACGGGCTGCCGCCCTGCACCACCTTCTGCCACGGGTACAACGCCAGCAACACGGCGAGCGCGCCGATGTAGAAGATCAGGATGCGGTAGACCACCTGGTTGGTAGCCTTGGGGATGCTCTGGCGCGGATTGTCCGCCTCGGCAGCGGTAATACCCACCAGCTCCAGGCCGCCGAAGGAGAACATGATCACCGCCAGCGCCATGATCAGCCCGGTGACGCCATTGGGGAAGAAGCCACCGTACTGCCACAGGTTGGCCACGCTGGCATCCGGGCCACCATGACCGCTGCCCAGCAGCCAGGCGCCGAAGCCGATCATGCTGACGATCGCCACCACCTTGACCAGGGCGAACCAGAACTCCATCTCGCCGTAGACCTTCACCTGGGTCAGGTTGATGGCATTGATCACCACGAAGAAGATCGCCGCTGTGGCCCAGGTCGGAAAGTCCGGCCACCAGTACTGCACGTAGATACCCACGGCCGTCAGTTCGGCCATGCCCACCAGCACGTAGACGACCCAGTAGTTCCAGCCGGAGACGAAGCCGGCGAACTCACTCCAGTATTGATGGGCGAAGTGGCTGAAGCTGCCTGCGACCGGTTCCTCGACCACCATCTCGCCAAGCTGGCGCATGATCAGGAAAGCCATCAGGCCAGCGATCGCATAGCCCAGCAGTACCGAAGGGCCGGCCAACTGGATGGTCTGAGCGATCCCCAGGAACAGGCCGGTGCCGATGGCGCCGCCCAGCGCGATCAACTGGATATGGCGATTCTTCAGCCCGCGTTGCAACCCCGCGGGCGTGCTCTGGTCTTGCATGAAGTGTCCTTTAGTTCAGGAGGCAGTGTTGTTGTGTTGTGCGGCCAGCATCTAGATCCACCCGCCCCATTGCAAGATGAATATGCCGATATTGGTGGTGATCGCCGCCATTAGCGTCGTGATCACGATGATAGACGCAGCCAGCTCGTGATTGCCATTGGCCGCGCGGGCCATGACATAACTGGCCGCCGCCGTCGGGCTGCCGATGTAGAGAAACAGAATCCCCAGCTCCGCGCCGCGAAACCCGCACAGCCAGGCGCCCAGGGTACCCACCAGCGGCAGCCAGACCATCTTCACCAGGCTGGCATCCACCGCGAGCTTGCCGCTGTCGCGCAGGGCCGCCAGCGACAGGGTGCCGCCAATGCAGATCAGCGCCAGTGGCAGGGTCATCTGCGCCAGGTAGTCGCCTGAAGTCAGCAACCAGTTGGGCAGGGGCACCTGCCCATACGCCATGGGCGTCGCCGCCAGCACGCTGATGATCAGCGGGTTGCTGAAGATGCTCTTGCACAGGCTCCACGGGTCGGATTTCAGGCTCGGGCTGTACACCGCCAGCACCACCGTCGACAGCGAGTTGTAGAGCAGGATCACCAACCCGGCGAGTACCGCACCCAGGGAAATCCCGTAGTCGCCATAGAGGCTGGCCGCCAGCGCCAGGCCGATCACCCCGTTGTTGCCACGAAACGCACCTTGCGTGTAGATGCCGCGGTCCTCTGGCGGGCTGCGCCAGATCGCCAGCCCCCAGGACAGCGCAAAGCACACCAGGGTCGCGAGGATGAAGTAGAGGATGACCCCGGGCTTGACCGCCGTCGACAGGTCGGCGTGATAGATACCCAGGAACAGCAGCGCCGGCATGCAGGTGTTGAACACCAGCGAGGACGCGACCTTGATGAAATTGTCGTCGATCAAGCGGATGCGTTTGAGTAGCACGCCCATGAACAGCATGGCGAAAACCGGGGCCGTGATGTTCAACGTCTGGATGAGAAGGGCGAGCATTGCGCGCGATCCTGAGAAGGTTGCCGATAGGGAGCTAATCATACGTCAGTGCCAGGTGATTGCGTCCGCCATGGATGAAGGATCTGCCCACAAACAGATCTTGACGTACGAAATTTCCACCCTATTATCAAAAAAACTGTATATGCATACAGTTAATTAGGACTTTTCAGACATCGCATGGAGCAACCAATGTCAGAAATGCAATCACTGCCCGCAACCGGCCAAGCCAATCTGCAAGTCGCGGACCTCGACCGCTTGTTCGACCCCGAAGGCATCCCCTTGGAGGGGGAGCACACGCACCTGGTGCTGGTGGTGGACGGCCATCACACCATCAAGTACCACCGCCTGCCACCACTCGAAGCACCGAAGCCCACCGGGCCCGAGTTGCGCTTCGAGGGCGGCGAGCACACCGCCATCGGCGACAACGTCCTGCTGCGCTTCACGGCCAACCAACCACCGATCGTGGCGCACCAGTCTCCGCTGCCGTTGCCCAACGGCCTGAGCCTGACCTACGGTCAGGTGGTTGCGCTGGGAGGTGACTTCTACGGCGTGCCGGAACGCCCCATCGCCGATGGAACAACACCCTCCGAGCGCATCGAACGCTTCGTCCAGGCTTTCGACTCGCTGGCCCGCCTGCCCGCCTCCCGTGCCGAAGCCCAGGAAATTCTGGCGGTCATGCAGGAAGAGATCTCGGCGGCCAACCGCGCCATCAAGGACGGCCGTCAACCCCATGAAGCCTATGACGCACTGGGCGACAGCCTGTCGGCGCGCTGGAATCGCATCACCGGGGGCGGTAGCGTGGCTTCGGATCTCCTGCCACTGGGTCGCTACCTGAAACTGGCCGCCAGCAACTGGGACCATTTCGGCCGGTCGGCCCTGCTGGCCTACCAGGCCGGTCACGGCGCAGCACTGCAACAGGCGCTGCGCGCCCGTGACAGCGGCGACGAACGCGACCTGCAACTGGCCTATGCCATGAACGCCTTCGCCGACCACTTCCTTACCGACCTGTTCTCCGCCGGCCACCTGCGTGTACCGCGCAAGGCCCTGGCCGACGCGGTCACGCCGAGCGATATCGGCTCGCTGGTGTCGCGCTTCATGCACGACGAGGACAGCAAGTACGGCCTGCGCGTGCGCAATGCCGAAGGCGAGCAATGGCGCGCCTATGGTGACAAGCGTTATTTCGACAGCGTTGATGTGGCCAACCGGCGCCAGGTCGGGCGCGCGGTACAGCGTTCGGCCGACGAAGTGTTCCAGGCCTTCGACAAGGGGCGGGCCGCATCGCCGGAGCAGTACGCCGCCCTGCGTCTGACGCCAGACCTGCAGGCAGCCGAGCAGGACCTGGTCCCCGGCAATTTCGCTGCGCTCTACCGCCAGCAAGGCTCGACGGTACTGCGGCGCAAGAATGTGGCCGACCTCAACGACCGCCAGTACACCAGTGACTGGTGGGGTTGGAGCACCTACCTGCTGCTCAAGGACTACAAACCCAACCGCCCGACGGGCTTCATCGATGCCCCGGCAACTTCACCGACCATCGTTGCCGGCGGCTGGCAGCGCCGCGAGCCGGATGGTCTGAACTGGCGCCAGGGTAATGCCGTGCGCTATGCCTTCAGTGTCGACGATGGCGTCAACGAATCCTACATCGGCCCCTGGAACCCCTATACCGAGCTGGGCGAGCAGTTCCACCCGACCGTGCAGGTACCGCTCGATGCCCAACGTCGTGGGCGCAACCTGTTCCGCCAGTTCCGCGATGGCGCACCGGAGCTGATCGCGCGCCTAGACGGGCAGGCCACCACTTACATCGACCGTAACGCGTGACAAGGAGGTCACCGATGAATATCAGGATCAAACTGGAACTGGCTTCGGGCCAGTCGCTGCAAGGGATGCCGCTGGAGCTGCTGCGCGATGGGCAGGTGATCGGGCGAGCGCAGGTGGCGCGGGAGGGAGAGGTGTCGTTCGCGGTCGAGCCAGGCACAGGTGCGCTGGCGGTGCGCATGGATCGGACGGTGATCGGGGGCTGATTTTCGCGGCGCCTGCTTCACGGCCAAGTCGAAGCAGGCGCCGCGCTCTGTCGTCCGATCAGCGCCGCACCGGCCGCTTCTGCAGCTTGCGCTGCAAGGTGCGCCGGTGCATGCCCAGCGCCCGCGCCGTCGCCGAGATATTGCCTTCGTGCTCGGTCAACACGCGCTGGATATGCTCCCACTGCAGGCGGTCCACCGACATCGGGTTTTCCGGCACCAGGGTATCGAGGTCGGCATGTTCGGACAGCAGCGCCGCCAGCACATCGTCGGCGTCGGCCGGCTTGCACAGGTAGTTGCAGGCGCCGCGCTTGATCGCCTCGACCGCAGTGGCGATGCTGGAATAGCCGGTCAGGATCAGCACGCGCATCTCCGGGTCCAGTTCCAGCAGCTTGGGCAACAGGACCAGGCCCGAATCACCTTCCATCTTCAGGTCAAGCGTGGCGTAGTCCGGCAAGTCCTGCTGAGCCAGGATCAACCCCTCCTCGGCACTCGAGGCGGTGCTCACCCGAAAACCGCGGCGGCTCATGGCACGGGCCATCACCCGGGTAAAGGTGGCGTCATCATCCACCAGCAGCAGGTGCGGCAGCTCTTCGCCTTCGATCTGGTTCTCATCGCTCATCGTTCATCTCCTCGCTTGCCATGGGGCAGGCGCAGCTCGGTCAGGGTGCCGCCCTCTTCATGACTATAGAGTTTCACCGAGCCCCCCGCGCGGGTCACGCTGGCCTTGCTCAGGAACAGGCCCAGGCCGAAGCCTTTGCCCTTGGTGGTAAAGAAGGGTTTGCCGATCGCCTCGGCGATGGCTACCGGTACGCCGGCACCATGGTCGCGGATACTGATCAGGATATCCTGGGCATCCCAGTCCAGACGCACTTCGAGGTCGTTCGGGCAGGCATCGGCGGCGTTGTTCAGCAGGTTGAGCAGCGCCTGGGTGAGGTCTGGTGGCGGAGTCAGGCGCGGCACCTCGCCATCGCGCAGGCGCTGGAAACGGTAACTGGCTTCCGGACGCATCAGGTGCCAGCGATTAAGCGCCTCGTCGAGCCATGCCGTGACATCCTGCTCCTGCACATTCATGCGTCGGTTGGCTTCGGCGGCACGCACCAGTTGCTGCAGCGTCTCCTTGCAAAGCTTGACCTGGTCCTGCAGCACCGCAAGGTCTTCCTGCAACTGCGGATCGGTATGGTCCTGGCGCATCTCGTTGATCAGCACGCTCATGGTCGCCAGCGGCGTGCCCAGCTCATGGGCGGCCCCGGCGGCCTGCGTTGCCACGGCCAGCAACTGTTCGTCGCGCAGGCTATCCTCGCGCCGCTCGGCACGCATCTGCTCCTGGCGGCGCAGTTCCTCGGCCATGCGCGCGGCAAAGAAGGTAATGACAGCAGCGGCCAGGGCGATGCTCAGCCACATGCCATACACCTGCATGGTGTCACGTGCCAACGGCAGCGTCTCCAGCGGGTAGAACTGCACCAGCAGCAGGCTGTAGGCAACCAGCGCAATGCCCGACAACACCAGTGAATAGATCCACGGCAGGGTCACGGCGGCAATCGCCAGCGGCACCAGGTAATAGGACACGAACGGGTTGGTCGAGCCCCCCGAGTAGTACAGCAGGGCGCTGTGGATCAGCAGGTCACAGGCCAGTTGCAGGGCGTATTCCATCTCCGTGACCGGCAAGGTCAGGCGCAGGCGCAAGGCGGTAAAGGCACACAGCAGCGACGACAGCGCGAGCGTTGCCGCCAGCGACAGCCACGGCAGCGGCAGCAGCTCGGTCCAGTAGGCCACGCCCACGGAGCCGGCCTGGGCGGCCAGGACCAGGATGCGAATGATGGTCAGGCGCCAGAGGTTCTGACGGGTGGCGGACATTGGGTGTGCGGGGGCGAGCATGAGCTCTCCTGATGAGTGCTCCAGGACAATCGGCTGGAGTATACCGAAGCCAGGCGCCCCGCTGCAGCAATGCGGCAAAGCGCCACACTCTGTCACAAAGTCATGATGGCATTGTTGAACCCACTACACTGTTTCCGGTCTGATGGGCCATGCGTGGAACGGACGTCATCCCCACGCTTTCTACTTGAAGGAGTCATACATGCACATTTCCCGTCGCAGCGCCGCGTTAGTCCTGTCTTGTGGCATGCTCGCCAGCCTGCCGGCCCTGGCCGCCGACGAGCCGCGCTACAACCAGGTATCGCTGCGCGCCGAGGTCAGCAAGGAAGTGGCCCGCGACCTGATGGTCGTCACCCTGTACAGCGAAGCGCAGAACACCGACCCGGGCAAGCTCGCCAAGCAGATCACCGAAACCATGAACAAGGCGGTCCAGCAGGCCCGCGAAGTCAAGGACGTGAAGATCAGCCAGGGCAGCCGTAACAGCTATCCGGTCTACGACACCAAGGGCCAGAAGATCACCGGCTGGCGCGAGCGCGCCGAGCTGCGCCTGGAAAGCGCCGACTTCCCGGCCCTGTCCAAACTCACCGGTGAGCTGCTGCAGGAACTGAAGATGGGCGGCATGGACTTCTCCATCGCCCCGGCCACCCGCAAGGCCAGTGAAGACGAGTTGCTCAAGGATGCGGTCAACGCCTTCAAGGCCCGCGCCCAACTGGCCACCGAAGCCCTCGGCGGCAAAGGCTACAAAGTGGTCAGCCTGAACCTCAACAGCAGCGGCTACCCGCGCCCTTACATGCGCAGCGCACCGATGGCGATGAAAGCCATGGCTGCAGATGAAGCCGCCTCGCCGGACATCGAAGCCGGCACCAGCGAAGTCAGCATGAATGCCGATGGGCTGATCGAAGTACAGATGCCGTGATCGCGGCTGCGCTCGACTGAGCGACCGGGGCCACCTGCAAGGTGGCCCCTCTCCTGGCCACCGCACCTGTCGCAATGACAGCGGGGGCAATGATCATCTCCACCCTGCATCTGAATCTTCCTACGCACTGCTTCAGTGCAACCTACATCCCTTATCGCTTCGAAACATGTCGCAAAATGCCAGCTTTTTTCTTGCGCAAACGTTCAACCTGCGCAAAATTTACATGAATGCGACATCCATGTACGACCGTGCCACATTTCTGGCGCCGACTATCCTGTTGAGTGTTGCAATGGGTACACCCCCTGCATAAGTATCCGCAGGTCGGCTCACGAGGCCACCTCAAATCAAAAATGACAACAATGAGGCCACCATGCTCAAACACGCAGTCATTCCGTTCCTGGTAGGCGCAGGCCTGCTGGCTGGCGCCCCTGCAGCCCTCGCCGCGTCCAACCTGGTGTTCTGCTCCGAAGGCAGCCCCGCCGGTTTCGACCCGGGCCAATACACCACCGGAACCGACTTCGACGCCTCGGCCGAAACGATCTTCAACCGCCTGACCCAGTTCGAGCGTGGCGGCACCGCCGTCATCCCCGGCCTGGCCACCAAATGGGACGTTTCCGAAGACGGCAAGACCTACACCTTCCACCTGCGTGAAGGGGTCAAGTTCCATACCACCGACTACTTCAAGCCGACTCGCGAATTCAACGCCGACGACGTGCTGTTCACCTTCAACCGCATGCTCGACAAGGACATGCCGTTCCGCAAGGCGTACCCCACCGAATTCCCGTACTTCACCGACATGGGCATGGACAAGAACATCGCCAAGCTCGAGAAGCTCGACGATCACACCGTCAAGTTCACCCTCAACGAAGTGGACGCCGCGTTCATCCAGAACCTGGCGATGAGCTTCGCCTCGATCCAGTCCGCCGAGTACGCCGACCAGTTGCTCAAGCAGGGCAAGGCCGCCGACATCAACCAGAAGCCGATCGGCACCGGGCCGTTCGTGTTCAACAGGTACCAGAAGGACGCGCTGATCCGCTACAAGGGCAACAAGGACTACTGGAAGCCGGACGACGTGAAGATCGACAACCTGGTCTTCGCCATCAGCACCGACGCCTCGGTGCGCATGCAGAAGCTCAAGCGTGACGAGTGCCAGGTCACCCTGTTCCCGCGCCCGGCCGACATCGAGCCACTGAAGAAGGATCCGAAGCTGCAGATGCCTGAACAGGCCGGCTTCAACCTCGGCTACATCGCCTACAACGTGATGGACAAGATCAAGGGCAGCAACGAGCCCAACCCCATGGCCCAGCTCAAGGTGCGCCAGGCGCTGGACATGGCGGTGAACAAGCAGCAGATCATCGATTCGGTGTACCAGGGCGCCGGCCAGCTGGCAGTCAATGCCATGCCACCGACCCAGTGGTCCTACGACACCACCATCAAGGACGCCAAGTACGATCCGGAAAAAGCCAGGCAGTTGCTCAAGGAAGCCGGCGTCAAGGAAGGTACCGAGATCACCCTGTGGGCCATGCCGGTGCAACGCCCCTACAACCCCAACGCCAAGCTGATGGCCGAGATGCTGCAATCGGACTGGTCCAAGATCGGCATCAAGGCCAAGATCGTCAGCTACGAATGGGGCGAATACATCAAGCGTTCCAAGGGCGGCGAAAACGGCGCCATGCTGATTGGCTGGAGCGGCGACAACGGTGACCCGGACAACTGGCTCGGCACCCTGTTCGGCTGCGACGCACTGGAGGGCAACAACTTCTCCAAGTGGTGCTACAAGCCCTACGACGACATCATCAAGCAGGCCAAGGCCACCTCCGACCAGGCCAAGCGCACCGAGCTGTACAAGCAGGCGCAGCACATCATCAAGGAGCAGGTGCCGATGACCCCCATCGCCCACTCCACGGTCTATCAGCCGATGAGTGCGAAAGTGAAGGACTTCAAGATCAGTCCGTTCGGACTGAACTCCTTCTATGGCGTAAGCGTGGAGAAATAGCGCCCAGCCAGCCCCGCCATGTGACGGGGCTGGCATGGGTTCGGCGAATTGTCGAAATTTCTCGGCAACATTCAGAAGTTTCTTACGCCACTAGACATATTCATTACCTGTCTCGCCCTTCCTGATGCCGCTAACGTCAGGAACGGGCTTCTGTTGCCGCCTGTTCAGTACGCGGCAGCGCAAACAGATGAGGAAAGGATCGCCATGCGCCGTACCACACTACTTGGCACCATGCTGGGCCTGGGCCTGCTCGGCCAGGCCATCGCTGCCCAGGCCAACAACCTCGTGTTCTGCTCCGAAGGCAGCCCGGCTGGCTTCGACACCGCCCAATACACCTCGGCCACCGACAACGACGCCGCCGAGCCCCTTTACAACCGCCTGGTCGAATTCGAGCGTGGCGGCACCGCTGTGCAGCCAGGCCTGGCCACCGACTGGCAGGCGTCCGAGGACGGCCTGCGCTACACCTTCCACCTGCGGCCTGGGGTGAAGTTCCACCACAACAAGGACTTCAAGCCCACCCGCGACTTCAACGCCGACGACGTGCTGTTCACCTTCAATCGCATGCTCGACAAAGAGCATCCGTTCCGTAAGGCCTACCCCACCGAGTTCCCCTACTTCATCAGCATGGGCCTGGACAAGAACATCGCCAAGGTCGAGAAAACCGACCCGCTCACGGTGGTTTTCACCCTCAACAAGGTCGATGCCGCGTTCATCCAGAACATCGCCATGGCCTTCGCGTCCATCCTCTCCGCCGAATACGCCGAGCACCTGTTGGCGACCGGCAGGCCCAGCGATATCAACCAGAAGCCGATCGGCACCGGCCCGTTCGTGTTCCAGCGCTACCAGAAGGACTCGCAGATCCGCTTCAAGGGCAACAAGGACTACTGGGCCCCTGACCGGGTGAAGATCGACAACCTGGTGTTCTCTATCAACATCGACCCTTCGGTGCGTATCCAGAAACTGCGCCGCAACGAGTGCCAGGTCACCCTTCATCCACGCCCGGCCGATCTCCCTGCGCTCAAGCAGGACGGCAAGCTGCAGATCATGACGCAGCCCGGCTTCAACCTCGGCTACATCGCCTACAACACCCAGCATCCACCGTTCGATCGACTTGAAGTGCGCCAGGCGATGGACATGGCGGTCAACAAGCAGGCGATCATCCAGGCGGTCTACCAGGACGCCGGGCAAGTGGCAGTCAACGCCATGCCGCCCACCCAATGGTCCTACGACGATACGCTCAAGGACGCGCCGTTCGATCCGCAAAAAGCCAAGCAGTTGCTGGAGCAGGCCGGGGTCAAGCCAGGCACGGAAATCACCCTCTGGGCCATGCCGGTGCAACGCCCCTACAACCCCAACGCCAAGCTCATGGCTGAAATGCTCCAGGCCGACTGGAGCAAGCTCGGCTTCAAGGTCCGTATCGTCAGCTACGAATGGGGCGAATACCTCAAGCGCATGAAAAATGGCGAACACGACATCGCCCTGATCGGTTGGACCGGCGACAACGGTGACCCGGACAACTGGCTCGGCACCCTGTTCAGTTGCGATGCCATTGGCAGCAACAACTACTCGCAGTGGTGCGACAGCCAGTACGACGAACTGGTCAAGAAGGCCAAGCAGGTCACCGACCGCGAACAGCGCACCCACCTCTACCAGCAGGCCCAGCAACGCCTCAAGCAGCAGGTACCGATTACCCCGGTGGCCCATTCGACGGTCAACCAACCCCTCAGCATCAGTGTGAAAGACTTCAAGGTCAGCCCCTTCGGACGCAACGTTTTCTCCGGCGTCAGCATCGATTGACCCTGTATCGCCAGACCGGGAGTACCCCCCACTCCCGCGACCGCGTGCAGCCCGGATTTGCCTGGCAATCCCAGGTGAACACCCGCAGTACCGCGTCACCGAGCCAAGCCCGACCCACAAGATCGGGCCACAGATATAAGAATAGAAAGGGAGCTTTAACCTTGAAACGAACCACCAAAACCGCGCTGGCCCTATCCATCGGCGCCTTCTGCGCCGCCGCCCAGGCAGAACCTGTCAGCCAGGACTTCTACCCGCTGAGCCTCAAGTCAGGCAGTGAGCAGGCCGATGCTTCAGGCTTCTTCGAAGGCCAGAGCCTGAGCGGCAGCACCCGCAACTGGTACGCCCGCGAACGCGCCACCCGTGCGCCGCTGTGGAAGTACTACAAGAGCGACGGCACCCGCCACGACACCCACAGCCGTGACAACTGGGTACAGGGCACCATCCTCAACTACAGTTCGGGCTTTACTCAGGGCACCGTGGGCTTCGCCACCGAAGTCGCCGCCTACAACGCCATCGCCCTCGAGCGTGGTCGCGCAGCGATTGCCGGGCCGAACAACCGCACCCTGACCCATAGCGATGGCGACCCTGTCGGCCAATGGAGCAAGGCGGGCCTGGCCAACGTCAAGGCGCGCATCTCCAACACCACCCTCACCGTCGGCCGTCAGTCCCTGGACACGCCGATGATCGCCTACATCGGCAACCGTGCCCTGCCTTCGAGCTTCCAGGGCGTGGCGTTGCACAGCGCCGAATTCGACAACCTGTCGTTCGACATCGGCACCTTCGACCGCGTCTCGCCGCGTACCGAACAGAGCCTGAGCAAGTTCCGCTCCGAATACAGCGCCACCGGCGTGGAAACCGACCGTGCCAGCACCGCCGGTATCAACTACCAGCCGTTCAAGAGCCTGACCACCAGCCTGTACGCCACCAAGGTCGACGACTTCTGGAACCAGTACTACTTCGGTGCCAACCACGTGCTGGGTGACAGCGCGGTGCTGAGCCTGACCACCGGCCTGAACTACTACAAGACGGTCGATGCCGGCAGCAAGAAGATGGGCGAGATCGACAATGACACCTACAGCCTGTCGTTCGGCCTCACCCACCAGGCGCACACGCTCACCGCCTCCTGGCAGCAGGTCAACGGCAACGAGTACTTCGACTACCTGCACGAAACCAACGGTATCTACCTGGCCAACTCCCTGCTGTCGGACTTCAACGGCCCGAACGAGAAATCCCTGCAGATTTCCTACGTGCTGAACATGGCCCAGTACGGCGTGCCAGGCCTGAAGTTCAACCTGTACAACGCCCGCGGCTGGGGCATCGACGGTACCCACTACCGCGGTACCGCCTACGACGTGCGTGGCATGGATGGCGAGACCCACTACGAGTGGGGCATCGGCACCAGCTATGCGGTGCAGAGCGGCATGCTGAAGGACACCAGCATCCGCGCCACCTATACCGCCCACCGCGCGAGCAAGGCCCAGGCCGACGGCAGCCTGGACGAGCTGCGCATCGTGACCACCATTCCGTTCAACATTCTCTGACCGCCACGGTCACGGCCCGGGCTTTCCGGGCCGTGACGTCTACGCTGGAGTCATTCGCAGGGAGGTTCCATGAAATCGCTACCGCTACGCGCTGCCCTGGCAGCGATCATCCTGGGCGCCGCCGGCAACCTCGCGGCCAAGCCCCTGGTGGTGTGCACCGAAGCCAGCCCCGAAGGTTTCGATATCGTCCAGTACACCACCGCGGTCACCGCCGACGCCTCGGCCGAAACCGTGTTCAACCGCCTGGTCGACTTCAAGCCCGGCACCACCGATATCCAGCCGGCGCTGGCCGATAGCTGGGACGTCAGCGCCGACGGCCTGACCTACACCTTCCACCTGCGCAAGGGCGTGAAGTTCCACACCACCGACTACTTCACTCCCACCCGTGACTTCAATGCCGACGACGTGCTGTGGAGCCTGAACCGCCAGTTCGATGCCAAGCACCCATGGCACGACAAGACCAGCGTCGGCTACCCCTATTTCGAGAGCATGGCCTTCGGGCAACTGCTCAAGTCGGTGAGCAAGACCGACGACCACACCGTGGTGATCACCCTGACCCGCCCCGAAGCGCCGTTCCTTCGCGACCTGGCCATGGCCTTCACCTCGATCTACTCCGCCGAGTACGGCGACCAGTTGCTCAAGGCCGGCAAGACCGGCGACCTGAACAGCAAGCCGATCGGCACCGGTCCGTTCGTGTTCCAGCGCTACAACAAGGACGCCCAGGTCCGCTTCAAGGCCAACCCCGACTACTTCCGCGGCAAGCCGCCCAGCGACACGCTGGTGTTCGCCATCGCCACCGACAACAACGTGCGCCTGCAGAAGCTACGGGCCAACGAATGCCAGATCGCCCTGTACCCCAAGCCCGACGACGTCCCGGCGATCAAGACCGATCCCAAGCTCAAGGTCGCCGAGATCGAAGCCCTGGTGACCGGCTACATCGCCATGAACACCGAGCACAAGTACCTTAGCGACGTGCGCGTGCGCAAGGCGATCAACATCGCCTTCGACCGCCAGACCCACGTCGACCAGTTGTTCGGCAAGGGCAACGCGCTGGTCGGGGTCAACCCCTACCCGCCGACCATGATCGGCTACAACACCGCCAACAAGAATCCGCCGCGCGACCTCGACAAGGCCCGCGCCCTGCTCAAGGAAGCCGGCGTTCCCGAAGGCACCGTCATCACCCTGTTCACCCGCAACGGTGGCGGCCCGACCAACCCCAATCCACGCCTTTCGGCAGAGATGCTGCAGGCTGACCTTGCCAAGATCGGGCTCAAGCTCGACATCCGCGTGATGGAATGGGCCGAGATGCTGCGCCGCGCCAAGAAGGGTGAAGCAGACCTGGTCTCCGCCGGCTGGGCCGGCGACAACGGTGACCCGGACAACTTCCTGACCCCGATGCTCAGTTGCGATGCCGCCAAGACCGGCGAGAACTATGCGCGCTGGTGCAACCCTAAGTTCCAGGAACTGATCACCCGTGCCCGCGAGATCATCGACAACGATGAACGCGCCAAGCTCTATAGCGAGGCGCTGGCGGTGTACGATGAGGATCAACCGTGGATCAGCATGGCCCACCCGAAGATGTTCACGGCCATGCGCGACAACGTAGAGGGATATGTCATCAACCCTCTGACCAATAACAACTTCGCCACCACCAAGGTGAAGTAGAAGAAAAACATGACCGCCGGCCTCTGCAAGGGCCGGCGGCTGCCTTGACCGGCCGATGAGGTACCTCCGACGATGTTGAGTTTTATTGCCCGGCGCCTGGGCCTGCTGATACCGACCTTCTTCGGTATCACCCTGCTGACCTTCGCGCTCATACGCCTGATCCCCGGCGACCCGGTGGAAGTGATGATGGGCGAGCGCAGGGTCGACCCTGAAATGCACGCCCAGGCCATGGAACGCCTTGGCCTGAACAAACCCCTGCCGGCCCAGTACATGGACTACATCGGCAAGCTTGCCCAAGGCGATCTCGGCGAATCGCTGCGCTCGCGCGAGAGCGTGTGGAAAGAGTTCACCACGCTGTTCCCCGCCACCCTGGAGCTGGCGTTCTGCGCGTTGATCTTCGCCGGCGTCTTCGGCCTGCTGGCCGGGGTGATCGCGGCGCTCAAGCGCGGATCCTTGTTCGACCATGGGGTGATGGGCGTCTCGCTCGCCGGCTACTCCATGCCCATTTTCTGGTGGGGCCTGATCCTCATCATGTTCTCGTCGGTGAGCATGGGCTGGACACCCGTGTCCGGGCGCATCGACCCGCTGTACGACGTCGAGCCGGTGACCGGTTTCATGCTGATCGACACCTTGCTGGTGGGCGATGAAGGCTCGTTCAAGGATGCCTTCATGCACCTGATCCTGCCGACCATCGTGCTCGGCACCATCCCGCTGGCGGTGATCGCCCGCATGACCCGCTCCTCGATGCTCGAAGTGCTGCGCGAAGACTACATTCGTACCGCCCGCGCCAAGGGCCTGTCGCCGGCCCGCGTGGTCTTCGTGCACGGCCTGCGCAATGCGCTGATCCCGGTGCTGACGGTGTTCGGTCTGCAGGTCGGCACCTTGCTCGCAGGTGCCGTGCTCACCGAAACCATCTTCTCCTGGCCGGGCATCGGCAAATGGCTGATCGAAGCCATTGGCGCCCGTGACTACCCCGTGGTCCAGAACGGCATCCTGTTGATCGCCTGCCTGGTGATCCTGGTCAACTTCGTCGTGGACATCCTCTACGGCCTGGCCAACCCACGCATCCGTCATCAGCGCTGAGGTCCCCGCCATGACTAATCCGACTTCCAACGCTGTGACCCAGGCTGCAACCGCCGACCACAGCCAGCTCTACCCCTCCCCGTACAAGGAGTTCTGGCAGGCCTTCTCGCGCAACAAGGGCGCAGTGGCAGGCCTGGCCTTCATGTGCCTGATCGTGTTCTGTGCGCTGTTCGCCCCATGGGTCGCACCACACAACCCCAGCGAGCAATACCGCGACTTCCTGCTGACCCCACCAGTCTGGCTCGAGGGCGGCACCTGGCAATTCATCCTCGGCACCGACGAACTGGGCCGCGACCTGCTTTCGCGCCTGATCCAGGGCGCACGGCTGTCGCTGCTGATCGGCCTGTCGTCGGTGGTGATGTCGCTGATCCCCGGCATCCTGCTGGGCCTGTTCGCCGGGTTCTTCCCACGCTTGCTAGGCCCGTCGATCATGCGCCTGATGGACGTGATGCTGGCCCTGCCCTCGCTGCTGCTGGCCGTGGCCATCGTCGCCATCCTCGGCCCTGGCCTGATCAACACAGTGATCGCCATCGCCGTGGTCTCGCTGCCTTCCTACGTGCGCCTGACCCGCGCCGCGGTGATGGGCGAGCTGAACCGCGACTACGTCACCGCCGCACGCCTGGCCGGTGCCAGCCTGCCGCGCCTGATGTTCGTCACCGTGCTGCCCAACTGCATGGCACCACTGATCGTGCAGGCTACCTTGAGTTTCTCCTCGGCGATCCTCGACGCCGCCGCCCTGGGCTTCCTCGGCCTCGGTGTCCAGCCGCCCACCCCCGAATGGGGCACCATGCTGGCCTCTGCCCGCGACTACATCGAGCGCGCCTGGTGGGTGGTGAGCCTGCCTGGCCTGACGATCCTGCTCAGCGTGCTGGCAATCAACCTGATGGGCGACGGCCTGCGCGATGCGCTGGACCCGAAACTCAAGAACGCCGCCTGAGGAGAGCGCCATGTCACTGTTGCAGATCAACAACCTGAACGTGCGCTTCGGCGACGCCAACGCCGTCCCCGTGGTGGACGGCCTCGACCTGTCGGTGGACGCCGGCGAGATCCTCGCCATCGTCGGCGAGTCCGGCTCCGGCAAGTCGGTGACCATGATGGCCCTGATGGGGCTGATCGACGCCCCTGGGCGCATCACCGCCGACAGCCTCACCTTCGACGGCATCGACATGCTCAAGCTCAGCGGTCGTCAGCGCCGCAAGGTGGTGGGCAAGGACATCGCCATGGTCTTCCAGGACCCGATGACCGCACTCAATCCCAGCTACACCGTGGGCTACCAGATCGAGGAAGTGCTGCGCCAACACCTCGGTCTGAAGGGCAAGGCTGCACGCCAGCGCGCGTTGGAGCTGCTCAAGAAAGTCGAGATCCCGGCCGCCGAAAGCCGCCTGGACGCCTACCCGCACCAGCTCTCCGGCGGCATGAGCCAGCGCGTCGCGATCGCCATGGCGATTGCTGGCGAACCCAAGCTGCTGATCGCCGACGAACCGACCACCGCCCTCGATGTGACCATCCAGGCACAGATCATGGAACTGCTGGTCAACCTGCAGAAGGAGCGCAACATGGCGCTCATCCTGATCACCCACGACCTGGCCGTGGTTGCCGAAACCGCCAGGCGTGTGTGCGTGATGTATGCAGGGCAGGCAGTGGAAGTGGGCCAGGTGCCGGAGCTGTTCGACATCCCCGCACACCCTTACAGCGAAGCGCTGCTGGCAGCGATCCCCGAGCACAGCATCGGCGCCGAACGGCTGGCCACCCTGCCTGGCATCGTGCCCGGGCGCTATGACCGCCCCCAGGGTTGCCTGCTGTCACCTCGCTGCCCTTATGTACGTGACAACTGCCGGGCACAGCGTCCGGCCCTCGATCCCCAGGCCCACAGCCTGGTGCGCTGCTTCTACCCGTTGAACCAGGAGGTGGCGTGATGACTGTCGTTCTGTCCGCCCGTGAACTGACCCGTCACTACGAAGTCTCCCGCGGCCTGTTCAAGGGCCATGCACTGGTGCGCGCGCTCAATGGCGTGTCGTTCGAACTGGAGGCCGGCAAGACCCTGGCCGTGGTCGGCGAATCCGGCTGTGGCAAGTCCACCCTGGCCCGTGCCCTGACCTTGATCGAAGAGCCCTCTTCGGGCTCGCTGCAGATTGCCGGCACCGAGGTCAAAGGCGCCGACAAAGCCCAGCGCAAGCAGTTGCGCCGTGACGTGCAGATGGTCTTCCAGAGCCCCTATGCCTCGCTCAATCCGCGGCAGAAGATCGGCGATCAGTTGGCCGAGCCCTTGTTGATCAACACGTCGCTGAGCAAGACCGAGCGCCGCGACAAGGTGCAGAAGATGATGCAGCAGGTCGGCCTGCGCCCTGAGCACTACCAGCGCTACCCGCACATGTTCTCCGGCGGTCAGCGCCAGCGTATCGCCCTGGCTCGGGCGATGATGCTGCAGCCCAAGGTGCTGGTCGCGGACGAACCCACCTCGGCGCTCGATGTGTCGATCCAGGCCCAGGTGCTGAACCTGTTCATGGACCTGCAGAAAGAGTTCAACACCGCCTACGTGTTCATCTCGCACAACCTCGCGGTGGTGCGGCATGTCGCTGACCAGGTGCTGGTGATGTACCTGGGCCGTCCGGCGGAAATGGGGCCCAAGGAAGATATCTACGAGAAGCCCCTGCATCCCTACACCCAGGCACTGCTCTCGGCGACTCCGGCCATTCACCCGGATCCGCTCAAACCGAAGATCCGTATCGCCGGCGAGCTGCCCAACCCGCTGAACCCGCCAGACGGCTGCGCCTTCCACAAGCGCTGCCCCTATGCCACGGAGCGTTGCGGCAAGGAGATTCCAGCGTTCAGGCAGGTCGGAACGCGGCAGGTGGCCTGCCACTATGCGGAGCAGTTCCTGTAAGCGGCATGAAGCCGCTACCGTAGGACAGCAGTTGCAAGAAGGGCCGCATTAGCGGCCCTTTTTTTATCAGTGCATGAAGATCGCGATCAGAATGATCACCGGGATTGGCACCCCAAGCATCCAGAGCAGTATCGAGCGCATGATGGTTCCTCCAGTCGTGAATTCGAATTAGCGGACAACAGTGGTCGAAGCATGCAGCGCACGATGGTCTTGCTCGATCCACCGGGCACCGTCACGCAGGCGGCCACCGAACAGGGCTGCGAAGCTGGCGAAGAACGCGCCGCACAGCAAGGCGATGAAGGTCCAGATGGCGGTCCAGGCCGCGACCTTCGCCGCAGTGTCGGCAGCTTCCTGGGCCGCCTGCTTGGCTTGCGCAGCATCCTGACGCGCCTCTTCATAGACTTGCTCGACCCGCGCCTGGGCTTCGGTTTGAGTCAGTCGGGTACGCTGGGCCACCAACTGGGCCAGGTAGGTGCGATCCTCGGCAGCCATCCCGCCGTCAGCAGCCAGGCCACGGACCAGGATTCGGCTGGCCACGCCATTGGCCGCATCCTCGCTCACCGCGACCGGACCATCGCCACGGAACAGACGATCGACGTAGTAACCCATGGGGTCGGCGGCGCCTGACGGCTTGCTCTTGTCATCCGCCATGGAAACGCTGGCGACAGCGCCCGACGCGGCAGCAGCGCCTGCCGAGGCACCGGCACTGGCGAGTCCGCCAGCCGAGGACACGACCAGCAACGCAGTGACCAGGGTCGCGATGGCCCAGGACAGGAAGCCATGGGCGGTATCGCGGAAATACACCTCGTCACCATGCAGGTTGGCCCACTTCACCCGCAGCCGACCCGCCATGTACCCGCCCAGCCCGGAGGCGAGGATCTGGGTAATCAGCAGCCAGACGATGGTGGATATCCCCAGTGCCTTGGCGCTGGCGCCTTCGTTGGCCCAGGGAGATGAGGCGGCAAAGCCCAGGCCCGCGCCCAGTATCACGAGGATCAACGACAACGCCGCCGCAGCAGCGGCACCGGCGAAGATGGCGGCCCAGGATACGCCCGAGCGGTTCGGGGCCTCGGAAACAACGGTTGGCAGATCGGCAGTGGTAATCATGATTCGCGCCTTATGAGGGTGAGCAAAACTTCCTTTTTGTTTGCCACTGGATCAGTGCAGCGCGCGTGCCAGTTGTGACAAAAAATGACATCCAACTAAATCAATCACTTAGCTGAAAACCACTTCCTAGGATCGTGCGAATCGCCCGAACCCACCCATTCGAACTGGGCGTTATGCAGTCCCCGCAGCCCTGTGGCTTCTCAGGCCAGGCCGTGCGCCCTTGTCGCCCGGAGCGGCCCGATGCATTATCGGCCCATGACCGCCACTCTCCTTCCAGACGGCCCCGCCCAGACACCGCTCACTGCGGAAGTCGTCATGCGCTACCACTTGTGCTGGAAGCATCGCGACCTGGATGGGGTCATGGCGCTGTATCACCCAGAGATCCAGTACCACGACTTTTTCCAGAACCGCGTACTCGGCTTCGACGAGCTGCGCGAATACGTGCGCGTCTCGTTGCCGCACGAAGCCGGGGAAGACATCGTCCACAGCGACCGCATCCGGGTCGACGGTTGCACAGCCTTCATCCAGTACCAGGTGACGGTCCAGGGCGGTGAAGGCCTGGTGGCCTTCCAGTCCAGCGAGGCGATCACGGTCAAGGACAACCTGATCTGGCGGGTCAACGAATACGGCACGCTGATCCGCCGCGACGGCAAGGGCGCAAGCGCCTCCGGGCCGCGTCCCGCGACCAGCCGCCTGGGCCTGTCGCCACGGCAACTGAGCACCATGGCCCAGGACCTGGAACATTACTTCCAGGCCCAGCGCCCCTACCTGGACCCTGAGCTGGACCTGCAACAGGTCGCACAGGAGAGCGGCTACAGCCGCAACCAGATCTCCTACCTGCTCAACCAGGTGCTCGGCCAGAGCTTCTACCGCTACGTCAACCAGGCCCGCCTGCAGCACCTGCTCGCCGGGCTCGATGACGCGGGCTGCAGGGCGCCGATCGACGAACTGGCCTTTGCCGCCGGCTTCAATTCGCTGTCGGCCTTCTACAAGTGCTTTCGCGAACACACCGGGCTCTCGCCCAAGGCCTACGTGAAGCAGATTTCTCTGCGTGCACGCACGTAAGACAGCGAAGCGCCCGCCCTACTAGCATCGCTCCCAGAACCTTGAACGGAAGTGGGAGCAGTACCTGATGCAAGCCTGGCGCACGATCAGCCTCTGGATGGACCAGCTCGACGAGCCGCTCGACGCCCGCCCGTCGCTGCAGCAGGACCTGGATGTCGACGTGTGCATCATCGGTGCCGGCTACACCGGCCTGTGGACGGCCTACTACCTCAAGCGCCAGGCCCCGCACCTGCGCATCGCCATCCTCGAGGCCAACACCGCAGGCTTCGGTGCCTCCGGGCGCAATGGCGGCTGGCTGATGGGCAACCTGCTGGGCGAAGACCGCCTGCTGGCCGCCCTTTCCCCACAGCAGCGCCGCGCCAGCGTCGACCTGCTGCACGCCATCCCCGACGAAGTGCACGGCGTGCTGCAGCGCGAAGGCATCGACTGCGACTACCGCAAGGGTGGCGTCATCTACTGCGCCGCCCGCTACCCCGAGCAGGAGCGCAGCCTGCGCGCCTACCTCGACGACCTGTACCGCCAGGGCATGAACGAGGACGACTATCGCTGGCTCAAGCCCGAACAACTGGCCGGCCAACTGCGGGTCAGCAATGCCTACGGCGCGATCTTCAGCCCCCACGTCGCCACCATCCAGCCTGCCAAGCTGGTGCGCGGCCTGGCACGGGTGGTCGAGGGCATGGGCGTACCCATCTACGAAAACACCCCGGCCAGCGACTGGCAGACCGGTGAGGTGCGCACTGCCCAGGCCAAGGTCCGTTGCCAATGGGTCGTGCCGGCGGTCGAAGGCTACGCCGCCAGCCTGCCGCCGCTGGATCGCCATCAACTGCCCGTGCAGAGCCTGCTGGTGGCGACCGAGCCGCTGCCGGAATCGGCCTGGGAGCAGATCGGCCTGAGCCAGGGCCAGGCCTTCAGCGAAGGCAGCCGCCAGGTCACCTATGGTCAGCGCACCACCGACAACCGCCTGGTGTTCGGCGCCCGCGGCGGGTATCGCTTCGGTGGCCGCCTGCGCGAGGACTTCAGCCTCAGCGACGCCGAGATCGAGCTGCGCCGCTATCTGTTCGGCGAACTGTTCCCGCACCTGAAGAACGTGCGCATCACCCACTCCTGGGGTGGCAACCTGGGCATGGCGCGGCGCTTCCGCCCGCACATGCTGTGCGACCGCCAACGCGGCCTGGCGCTCTCGGGTGGCTATGGCGGCGAAGGTGTCGGCGCCACCAACCTGGGCGGGCGCACGCTCGCGGCACTGATTCTCGGCCAGCACAACGAGCTGACCGCCCAGCCTTGGGTCCACGACAACCGCCCGCTGTCGAGCCTCGCCAGTTGGCCGCCCGAGCCCTGCCGCTGGCTAGGCTACAACGCGATCATCCAGAGTTTCGTCCACGAGGACCGCACCCTCGCCAACCCGGCCAGCCCGGCCTGGCGGCGACGCCTGGCCAGCGGCCTGGCCGGGTTCATGGAAGGTTTCATGCACTGAGTTGCACCCACTACCACAAGAGATCCTGCAGTCATGAGCATCACCCAGTTCAAGCACACCGACAGCGCCGCGCTGGAAACCTCCAACCCGGTCGCCGTCCCCCTCGGAGAACCCGTCGCAGTGACCTCGGTCACCTGCGTCGAACGCAACGATGGCGTCGAAACCGGTATCTGGGAATGCACCCCCGGGCGCTGGCGCCGGCAGATCGTGCAACAGGAGTTCTGCCATTTCATCAAGGGCCGCTGCACCTTCACCCCCGACGGTGGCGAGCCCCTGGTCATAGAAGCCGGAGACGCACTGATGCTACCGGCCAACAGCACCGGGATCTGGGATATCCAGGAAACCGTGCGCAAGACCTACGTACTGATTTTCTGATCCGCTGATCGCCTGCCGTTCTTCGATAACAACAGACAAAGCAAGGTAAACCGGACATGCGCAAACTCCTCCTCGCCCCCCTGATGCTGGCTGCTGGCGTCGTCAGCGCCGCCGACTCGGTGAAGATCTACAACTGGTCCAGCTACGTCGCCCCGGACACGCTGCAGAACTTCCAGAAAGCCACCGGCATCGTGCCCACCTACGATGTCTACGACAGCAACGAGACCCTCGACGGCAAGCTGATGACCGGCAACTCCGGTTACGACGTGGTCTTCCCCTCCAACCACTTCATGGCCCGGCAGATCCAGGGCAAGGCCCTGAAGAAGCTCGACAAGAGCCAGCTGCCGAACTGGCAGAACCTCAACCCGGTGCTGCTCAAGGCGCTGGAAGTGAACGACCCGGGCAACCAGTACGGCTTCCCGTACCTGTGGGGCAGCACCGGCATCGGCTACAACATCGACAAGGTCAAGGCCGTGCTCGGCGACAAGGCACCGGTCGATTCCTGGGACCTGGTGTTCAAGCCCGAGAACATGGAAAAGCTCAAGAGCTGTGGCGTGGCCATGCTCGACAACGGCCCGGAATTGCTGCCGATCGCCCTGAACTACCTGGGCCTGCCGCCGCACAGCCAGAAGCCTGAGGATTACGAGAAAGCCAAGGAACTGTTGATGAAGGTGCGTCCGTACATCAACTACTTCCACTCTTCGAAGTACACCGGTGACCTGGCCAACGGCAACATCTGCGTGGTGGTCGGCTTCTCCGGCGACGTGCTGCAGGCCAAGAACAGCGCCGAAGATGCGAAGAACGGGGTGAAGGTGGGCTATTCGATTCCCAAGGAAGGTGCGCCGCTGTGGTTCGACATGGTCGCCATGCCAGCCGATGCACCGGACGAGAAAGCCGGCTACGCCTACATGAACTACCTGCTGCAGCCTGAGGTGATGGCCAACATCAGCAATTCGGTGCAGTACGCCAACGGCAATGCCAAGGCAGACGCCCTGGTCGATCCGGCACTCAAGCAGAACACCATGATCTACCCGAGCCCGGACGTGATGGGCAAGCTGTTTGCCCTGGAAGCGATGCCAGCGAAGATCGACCGCATCCGCACGCGGATCTGGACCAGCATCAAAGCGGGGAACTGAAGCCCTCGCATATGCGAAAAACCCCACAGGCACCAGGGTGCCGGTGGGGTTTTGCCGTTATGGGGTCGGCTTCAACGCACCACCGTCACCCGCCCGAACAGCGTCTGCGGCACGAAGCCCATGACCTTGCCCAGCGACGCCAGCGCCAGCAAGGGCTCCTCCACCGGGAAACTGCCGCTGACCTTGCGCTGCGCCAAGGCATCGTCGAGCAGCAGGATGCGCCCCGGGTAATACCGCTCCAGGTCCTTGACCACCTGCGCCAGCGGCACCTGGTAATAGTTCAGCCAGCCCTGGCGCCAGGCCAGGCGACTGTCACTGTCCACGGCACTGATCGCCCCCGCCACGCCCTCGGCGTAGGTCAGTTGCTGGTTGGCGGTCAGCTCACGCGCCACGGCACCGGCAATCGGTGTCACCGCCACCCGTCCACTGCGCACGGTAATCTGGGCGCCGTCGCCCTGCCCGCGTACCTCGAACTGAGTGCCCAGCACCCGCACTTCGCCGCCCGCCGCATCGACCAGGAACGGCGCACCGGTGTGGGTCACCTCGAAGAACGCCGCGCCACGCAGCAGGTGTACGCGCCGCTCGCCATGGTCGAAATCCACCACCACGGCGCTGTTGGCATCCAGGGTCAGGCGTGACTGGTCGGCCAGGGTGACCTGGCGCACATGCTCATCACTGCGATAGTCGGCACGCAGGTCCTGCAGCCAGTATTGCGGCTGCCAACCGGCCAGGCTGCCCAGTGTCAGCACCAGGCAGGCCGCTGCCGCCAGTGCCCCGCCACGCCGTCCCCAGCGGGCCTTCGGCCGACGCATGGCCTGCAGGTAGTGCTCGAGGCCCTTGTGTTCCTCTTCGGCCAGCCGCGCGGCGGGCGCTTCGCTCAGTTGCCACAGGGCCTGGGCCTCGGCATAGGCGGCGCGGTGCGCAGGATCGGCCAGCAACCAGCGCTTGAACTCGGCGCCTTCGGCTGCCGGAGGATGCTCGTTGATGCGGCTCAGCCAGCCCAGGGCCATGCGCGACTGTTCGGCGGTGATCGGATAGGGCTGGCTCATCGACGGTCGCTCCCTGGCCTGCGCAATGGGGTAGCGGGCTCGGCGACACTCGCCTTGCACGCTTCGAGGGCGCGCATCATATGCTTTTCCACCGCACTCTGGGACACCTGCATGGCCTTGGCGATCTCGCCGTACTTGCAGCCATGGATGCGGTTGAGCAGGAAGATCTGTCGCGTACGTTCCGGCAAGGCGCGCAGCGCCTGCTCGATGCGCCGTAGATCGTGATCGACCTCCAGCGCCTGCTCTGGCGCCTGGACCGACAGCGCCTCGTCGCTGATCGACAGCCCTTCGGTGACACGACCGCGACTGCCCTCGCTGCGCAGGTGATCGATCGCCAGGTTGCCGGCGCAGCGCAAGAGGTAGGTGTCGAGCGCCTCGACCTTGACCGCAGGCCGACGCCAGAAGCGCAGGAACAGTTCCTGGACCAGGTCCGAGGCGGTGGCACGACAGCCGACGCGCCGGCTGACCAGCGCCTCCATGCGTCCGCGCTGGGCCAGGAACACCTGCAGGAAGCGCGCCCGGCCACCGGCCTCGTCGAGGTCAGGCTCGCTCACGCGCCAAACACCGCCACGACCGGCGCCAGCACCAGGCTCGCCGCCGCCAGGCTCAGCAGCAGGCGTGGCTGGTACGGCAGGCCGAACACCCAGAGGGTCAGCCCGGCCATCAACACGGCCGTCCACTCCACCAGCCCCAGCGCCCAGCCACGCAAGTGCACGGCCAGTACCGCCGACAGCACCAGCAGCAGCCAGCCGAGGATGCGCAAGGCACGCAACTGGGCCTGCCGCGGCTTGCGGCCCAGCAGGTCGGTGAAGTGTTTTTCCATGGCCAGGCACAGGGCAGCCAGGCCGGCGAAGGTGAACAGCGCCAGGCTCAGCATCAATTCGCCTCCACGGTTTCGGTGCGGGCCTTGACCTTGGCCGAGCGCTTGGCGACCGGCTTGGGCGCGCGCAGCATCTTGCCGGCCGCCCAGCCGAGGAACAGGCCGGTGGCCAGGGCCGTGAGATCGAACCCAGCCATCGCCCAGTCACCGACGATCAGCGAATGATCCAGGCCTTGGCCTGTGGTCACGGCATTGAGCAACGGCAACGCAGCGAACACCAGGGCACCCAGCGCCAACTGCTCGCCCCAGGCGCGACGCCCGGGACGCAGCATGGCGTGCAGCAGCGACAGTGCCCAGACCAGAAAGAACGCATTGACCTCCCAGTCGGCCCGCCCTTGCAGCCCGACCGGCAGCAGGCGATTGGCCCAGAAGAACGCCGCCACGCCCAGCAGCAGGCCGCTCATGCTGGCGATGTTGAGCACCTCGACCAGGCGCAGCTCCGCGGGCATGCGCTCGCTCTTGGCATGCTTGAGCTGACGCTTGCCCAGCCACATCACAAGGCCAGTGCCGATCACCGCCGTGCCGGCGACCCCGAAGACGAAGTACAACCAGCGCAGCCAGGGCCCGGCGAAGTTGCCCATGTGCAGGCCGACGAAGGTGAAGGAGGTCATCATCGCCGCGCTTTCCGGCGCACCCTGGGTGAGCAGTGCACCGGTGGCACCGTCGAAGGTCCAGTTGGCGCTGCGCTTGTACGCGACACTGTCGGCCGAGGCACGGCTCAAGGTGACGCGGGCATTCTGGTCGCCAGGGTTCTGTACCTGGATGAAGCCCATGCGCGCGCCTGGCGCCTGCTCCTGGACCTTGGCGTACAGGCTCGACAGGGGGACCAGCGGCGCGGCCACACCAGCCACCTTCGGCACTTCGTCGCGGCCGAACAGGTCGTTGAAGTAACCGTTGGCGCTGCCATAGCTGGCCATGATCCCGGCAGGCATGACCATGTACATGAAGATCACCAGACTGCTGTAGCTGATCATCAGGTGGAAGGGCAGCACCAGCACGCCGATGGCGTTGTGGCCATCGAGCCAGGAGCGCTGGCCCTTGCCGGGGCGGAAGGTGAAGAACTCCTTGAAGATCTTCTTGTGGGTGATGATCCCGGTCACCAGCCCCAGCAGCATGATGAAGGCACAGAAGGTCGACAGCCAGCGCCCCCAGGGGTGCGGCATCTCCAGTTGGAAGTGGAAACGGTAGAAAAAGTCGCCGCCACGGCTGTCGCGGCCCTCGACCATCTCGCCGCTGGCCGCGTCCAGCTCCTTGCTGGTGAAGCCGCGTCGCCCACCGGCGTTGGGGTCGCGATAGCCGACGCTCAGCGCCGCCTCGCGCTCGCTGGGCAGGCGGATGAACCAGGTGCTGGAATCAGCGGCGTTGGCTTGCAGGTAGCGCTGCGCCATCTCCAGGCTGGCCGCCGGGTTCAGCGGATGGCTGTGGATCTCCGGTTTGCTCCAGTGGTTGATCTCTTCCTTGAAGTAGGCAAGCGTGCCGGTGAGGAAGATGGCGAACAACAGCCAGCCGAAGATCAGGCCGGTCCAGGTGTGCAGCCAGGCCATGGCCTGGCGGAAGCCCTCTTTCATGGGTTCTTCATCCAATAAGCCAGCCCGCCGATCGCGCCCAGCACGAGGCTTGGCAGCAAGACGCCCAGCCAGGCGCGCCATGCGCTGCGGCAGGCGAAGCACCAGATGAAGGCGAGCAGATAGAACACGAACGACAGCATCATCCCGGTCAGTGCCGCATCGACCTGGGCGCCGGGCATCAGCAGGCTGACGCAGACGCTGGCCGCCGAGGCCAGCAGGTAGCCCCCCAGCAAGGCAGCCAGGCTGCGCGAGGTCACGGCCAGGCGGTAGCTCAGGGGCAGGCCGGCGGCTTTGCTTTTCATGGGGCGACGGTCCGGGGACAGGTTGAGAGGGGTGCAATAGTAATGATTTCAATTCTCATAAGCAAAGATTGGGGATGAGCTGTGCCCGGCCCAACAGGATTGCGACACCACACCACCCTGAATATAATGCGAACAATTCTTACTCCCAATCGCGTCATCGGACGCCGGAGTCACCTCGGTGTCCAGTGCCCTCTCCTCCACCGTCGAAGGCCTCTACCACGCCCACCACAACTGGCTGACCGGTTGGCTGCGCCGTCGCCTGGGCTGCCCGCAGAGCGCCGCCGACCTGGCCCAGGACACCTACGTGCGCCTGCTCCAGGCTCGCGACACCCCACAGTTGATCGAGCCCCGGGCCTTTCTCGCCACCGTCGCCAAGCGCGTGCTGTGCAACCATTTCCGCCGTCAGGAGCTGGAGCGCGCCTACCTCGAAGCCCTGGCCCAGGTGCCCGAGCGCCTGGCGCCAAGCGAGGAAGAAAAGGCGCTGATCTTCGAAACCCTGCTCCAACTCGACCGCCTGCTCGATGGCCTGCCGCCGCTGGTCAAACGCGCCTTCCTGCTGGCCCAGGTCGATGGCCTGGGCCAGGCCGAGATCGGCCGTGAACTGGGTATTTCCCTGGCAACGGTCAAACGCTACCTGCACAAGGCAGCCCTGCGCTGTTATTTCGCCCTGTGAGCGCAGGCATCTCGCCCCAGGTCGCCGAGCAGGCGGTGCACTGGCTGATCGAATCCCAGGGGGCCGATTTCGATCCGGCCCAGCAGCAGGCACTCGAACACTGGTTGCAGGCGGACGGCGAACACCAGCGCGCCTGGGCGCATATCCAGCAGGTCAACCAGCGTCTGCGTGGCGCGAGCTCGCCCGTGGTGCACGCCACCTTGCAGGCACCACCCTCCCCGGCCCGGCGTCGCGCGCTCAAGGCGTTGCTGCTGGCGGGCGTGGCCAGTGCCACCGGGCTGGGATTGCAATCGCACAATCCGTTGCCGGGGCTGATGGCCGACTACCGCAGCCCAGTGGGCCAGCGCCGACGCCTGCCGCTGGACGACGGCAGCCTGTTGCGACTGAACACCCGCAGCGCCGCCGATGTACGGTTCGATGGGCAGCAACGTTACGTGCACCTGCTCGACGGTGAGTTGTCGCTAGACGTCGCCCGCGATACCCGCCCGCTGCTGTTGCGCACCGACGATGGCAGCCTGCAACTCGACAGCGGCCGCTTCAACGTGCGCCAGTTCGAGGGGTTCAGCCAGGTCTCGGTGTTCAGCGGGATGGCTCGGCTACAGGGCCAGGTGCTGCTCGCGGGGCAGCAAGCCCGCCTGGCAGCGGGCCACTGGGAAGGTATCGGCGCGCTGGATCGCAACATCGGCGCCTGGGTCGATGGGATGCTGGTGGTCTCGCAGATGCGCCTGGGCGAGTTTCTCGCCGAGCTGTCACGTTATCGCCACGGACAGCTGGGCTGCAGCGAGCAGGTCGCAGGGCTGCGGATTTCCGGGTCGTACCCGCTGGATGACAGCGAACGGATCCTGGAGATGCTGGAGGTGGCGCTGCCGGTGCGGGTGCGGCGGTTCACCCGGTACTGGGTCAAGGTCGAGGCGGTTTGAGCCTGTGCCGACAACTATTTTTCTTCCAACCTGAGCCATTTCGCTTCCCTCGCGTGACAGAGCAGGCAGAACCCTCCTGACAGGACCCAACCCCATGCCCCTGCGCCCCACGCCTCTCGCCATCGCCCTGCTGCTCGCCACCAGCCTGAACTTCGCCCAGGCTGCCGAACCGCGCGCCTATCACATCGCGCCCGGCACCCTGGAAGACGCCCTCAACCAGTTTGGCCGCGAAAGCGGTGCGCTGATTTCGTTCGGCTCCAGTGTCACCCAAGGCTTGCGCAGCCCCGGCCTGGAAGGCCAGTACGGCGTGCAGCAAGGGTTGGAGGCATTGCTGCATGGCAGCGGCCTGCAGGCGCGCCAGGAGGCCGACAATGCCTACAGCCTGCAACCGCTCGCCACGTCCGGCAGCGATGCGGCAATCGAGCTGGGTGCCTCGACCGTGGTTGGCGACTGGCTGGCCGAGGCACGCCAGGACAACGTCTTCGAACACCCCGGCGCACGTGACGTGGTCCGCCGCGAAGCGTTCGAGCGCAGTGGCGCCAACAACGCCCGTGAGGTGCTCAACCGCATCCCCGGCGTCAATGCCCCGGAAAACAACGGCACCGGCAGCCACGACCTGGCACTGAACTTCGGCATCCGTGGCCTCAACCCGCGCCTGGCCTCGCGTTCCACGGTGCTGATGGACGGCATCCCGGTCCCCTTCGCCCCCTACGGCCAGCCACAGCTGTCGCTGGCCCCGCTGAGCCTGGGCAACATGGATGCGGTCGATGTGGTGCGCGGCGGCGGCGCAGTGCGTTACGGCCCGCAGAACGTCGGCGGTATCGTCAACTTCGTCACCCGTGCCATCCCCGAAGAGGCGACCTTCAAGGCCGCCATGCAGAACCAGATCAGCCCCTCGTCCAGCCACGACGGCGTCAAGAACAGCGCCAACCTGCTGGTCGGTGGCACCAACGACAACGGCCTGGGTGGCGCCCTGCTCTACTCCGGCACCCGCGGCGGCGACTGGCGCGAACACAGCGACACACAGATCGACGACCTCATTCTCAAAGGCAAGCTGCAACTGGACGAGGCCAACAGCCTGCACGCCATGGCTCAGTACTACGAGGGCGAGGCCGACATGCCCGGCGGCCTGAGCAAGGCGGCGTTCGATGAAGACCCGTACCAGTCGACCCGCCTGAAGGACAAGTTCTGGGGCCGTCGCACCCTGGTCAACTTCGGCTACGACTACAAGCAGGACGACCGCCAGTTCAGCGTCAACAGCTTCTTCACCAAGACCTTGCGCAGCGGCTACCTCGACCAGGGCAGCTTCGTCTCGCTGTCGCCACGCGAGTACTGGGTACGTGGCATCGAGACCCGCTTCTCGCAAGGTGTTGCACTGGGCGACAGCTGGCACGAACTGGGCGTGGGCTACCGCTACATCAACGAAGCCGGCCACGAACTGCGCTTCCGTGAACCTGTGACCGGCAACCTGCCGACCACCGCCAGCCGCAACGACCGCGACACCCGTGGCGCCACCGAAGCCCACGCGATCTACCTGGACGACCGCATCGACATCGGCCGCTGGACCATCACCCCCGGCATCCGCTACGAGATGATCGACTCCGAGCAGAGCAACAAGCTCAGCAACCAGCGTTACCAGGGCAGCTACAACACCGCATTGCCGGCACTGAACGTGATGTACCACCTGACCGACACCTGGAACCTCTACGCCAACACCGAAGGCTCGTTCGGCAGCGTGCAGTACAGCCAGATGCCCAACCGTGTCAGCAGCGGCGAAGTGAAGCCGGAAAAGGCGCGCACCTGGGAAGTCGGCACCCGCTACGACAGCGGCGACTTGCAGGCAGAGATCGGCGCCTTCCTGATCAACTTCGACAACCAATACGAGAGCAACCAGACCAACGACTCGGTGATCGCCCGCGGCGAAACCCGCCACCAGGGCATTGAGACCAGCGTGCGCTATGCCCTCGACGGACTGAGCCCGGCGCTGGCCGGCTTCGATGTGCACGCCAGCTACGCCTTCGTCGACGCCACCATCCGCGAGGACGGCCCGAACAAGGGCAATCAGGTGCCGTTCTCCTCGCGCCACAAGGGCACGCTGGGGCTCGGCTACACCGAGGGGCCATGGCAGTTGAACCTGGATGGCAGCTTCCAGAGCAGCCAGTACGCCGACAACGCCAACACCGCCAGCGAAAGCGCCGATGGCAGCACCGGACGGATACCGGGCTACATGCTGGTCAGCACTCGCGCCGGGTACGACTTCGGGCCGCAGTTGTCGAACCTGAAGGTGGCGGTGGGGGTGAAGAACCTGTTCAACCGCGAGTACTACACCCGTTCGTTCGACGACAACAACAAGGGCAAGTACGTGGGCGAGCCGCGCACGCTATATGTGCAGACTTCGGTCGCGTTCTGACGATGGCACGGTCCTCAGTACCAGTGCGGTACCTGTGTAGGAGCGGGCTTGCCCGCGAAAAAGACACCGCGCTGTCAGGCACGGGCTACGCCCGTGTTCGCGGGCAAGTCGCAGCGGCGAACCGCCGCTGCCACAGGGAGATTGGGCTGGCCTTTAGATTTTGAACCAGACAGTCGCTCCTGCATCAACAGTGTTAACCCTGCGAATTGCTACAAAAAATTTATCGGAAAAGGGGCTTGAATTCGGCGCGCCAATCCCTGACCTTAGAGTCAAGAGGCGATGCTTTCCCCAAGGGCCTCAAGGGCCTAGGCACGCCTCCATGCGAGCAAGCTGAATAAGGATTGAATCATGCAAATCCAGGTCAACAGCAGCAACCATATCGACAGCAGCAGCCGTCTGAACGAATGGGTCCGCAGTACGCTGGAAAGCACGCTGCAGCGCTACGAGGACGACCTTACCCGCATCGAGGTCCACTTGCGTGACGAGAACGGCGACAAGCCCGGCCCGCATGACAAACGCTGCCAGATGGAGGCTCGCCCCAAAGGTCATCAACCGATTTCCGTCAGCCATACCGCCACCTCGCTGGACCACGCGATCGACGGTGCGGCCAGCAAGCTGAACAACGCGCTGGAACATTTCTACGGCAAGTTGCGCAGCAAGCGCAGCGTGGTGCAGCAAACCGAAGAAGAGTGATCGGTGACACACAGACGCCCGGTGCCTGGCACCGGGCGTTTTCGTTTCCAGGGTTCCAGGCCGGCACCAGCCACACACGGCATCAATTGATCAACGTCGCTGAACCATCCCTACTGTCTCCCGGTCAATCGGTGAACATTCTTTGCAGATGCCAGCCCATGACTAATCCCTTCGACCTCATCAGCGACGCCTTCGCCCCGTACTATCGGGTCAACCTGAGCATCGAGCGGCTCGACGGCAGCATCATGCTGACCCTCTCCAACGATACCGGCGTGGTCGCCAAGCGACTGATCAGCGCCGCCCAACGCAATGACCCGACGCGCCTGCGCCGGGTGGTGGACAGCATTCGCCTGGGGCTGGCCATCGAACAAGGGGAAGATGCCCTGCAAGTGCTGGCGGGGATGACCGACAGTGCAGGACGGGATCAGGTCTGGCGGGGTGCGGGGGTCGCTCGATAGAGCGAATCGGCAGGTCGTAGCGATGCTGCAACCACGACGTCAGCACTTCAGAGTGCGGGCGCCAGAGTGTAGGCGCTGCCATTGAGCAAGGCGCCCGCGCAGTAAGTATTTCCCATCACCCAGCCGTCCAGCTTGCCCAAGTCGCTGCCGGATGGATCAGACCTTGCCGTCATCCATATCCTTGCCGCTGGCATCGATCACCCGCGTCGACGGATAGCGGTACGAGGCAAAACGCACCACCAGGATCGCGAAGGCCAGCAGCAGGATGCCGCCACACACGTACAGCAACCCCACGTCCGGCGCCTTGTGGTGCGAGACATCGCCGATCAGCAGGCGTGTGAGTGCGGTGATCGCCACATACAGCAGGAAGCGGATGGGCATGTGGTTGGTCTTGAAGTAGATCCCCACCATGGCCCCCAGCTCGAGGTAGATGAACAGCAGCAGAATGTCATCGACACTGATGCCGCCCTTCTCGAGCATCTCGATGAAGGTCGCCACGGCGGCATAGGCCGTGATCGCACCGATGCCGAACAGGGCCAGGTAGTGGAACGATTCGACGAACAGATTTCCCAGTGCGTCGGCGGGCGCATGCAGGCCCTTGCGCAGCTTTTCTGGCCATTTGGATTTCACGATGCAGGATTCCTCGATACGACATGAAGGATGATGCGCCACCGATGTGACGCTTTTGACATGCAGTTAAAGGGCCAGGCCCCGTACTTGGAAGGTGACCGATTGCCGCAAGGCACCTATGAACTATGCTTCGCCGCGTGCATCCGGGTAAATCAGAACGCCACTATCCGATTGCCAAAGAATCCGCTATGCTCGACACTGTATAAAGATACAGTTGTTATCCAACTCACATACACAAAAGGCACAGAGGTGATGAATGGCCGTCGAAGTGGTGTACCGCAGCAGCCGCGACCCGGAGCGCTTGTTCATGGATAAGGCCGAAGCAGACCGTCACGACAAGATGCTCGAGCTGGCCGAACGGCTGGCCGAAGTACTGCACAAGGCCGTGCCGTCGCTGAGCGAGCAGCAGGTCGAGGAAGCGGGCATCTACATGGCCAAGAACCGCGACGTGTTCGCCCGGGCATTCAAGAGCCAGCCCGATGCGCTGGCCGAGCTGCTCGAAGGCGAGGCAGCCGAGTAAGGCTCCTGCAGCAGCATCTGCGCCGACTGTACACGGCGGCGTGGATGCTGGCGCTGTCCGCTCAACCGTACAACAGCCGCTCCGCCAGCATCTGCGCCACGCGCGCAGGCGAGCGTTTCTCGGCCTGGGCATGGGCGAACACCTCGGTCAAGCGCGTGGGGATGCGCGCCAGATGCGCGGTAATGGTGCTCAGGTCAGCGCCTCGGTGGGTCAGCGCCACATAGATCAGCCCACCGGCATTGATCACGTAGTCCGGGGCGTACAGAATCCCGCGGCTCTCGAGCTGGTCGGCCACCTGCAAGGTGGTCAACTGATGATTGGCGGCGCCGGCCACCGCCGCGCAACGCAACGTCATCACGCTCTGGCCATTGAGCACAGGCCCTACCCCGCATGGCGCGAAGATATCGCAGGGCGTGCTGATCAGCGCATCGTTGGTCACCGGATGCGCCCCGAACTGCTCCACCGCCAGCCTCACCCGCCCGGGGTCGAGGTCACTGACCAATAACTCTGCCCCTGCCGCACGCAACTGCTCGGCCAGTGCATAGCCCACATTGCCCAGCCCTTGCACCGCCACGCGCAACCCCTCGAGATTATCGCTGCCCAGCCGTGCCATCGAGGTGGCGCGAATGCCGGCGAACACGCCCATGGCCGCGTGCGGTGAAGGGTCGCCCGAGGCCGTGGTGCTGGTGACATGAGGAGTGGACTGGGCGATGCAGTCCATGTCCAGCGTCGAGGTGCCGCTGTCCACGGCGGTGATGAAGCGCCCTTGCAGGCTGTCGACGAAACGCCCGAACGCCTCGAACAGCGCTGCGCGGTTTTCCACATGAGGGTTGCGCACGATCACCGCCTTGCCGCCGCCCAGCGCCAGCCCGGCCAGGGCCGCCTTGTAGCTCATGCCCTGGGCCAGGTGGATGGCATCGGTCATCGCACTTTCATCGTCGGCGTACGGCAGGTAGCGACAGCCCCCCATGGCTGGCCCCAGATGCTCGCTATGAATCGCCACCACGGCTTTCAAGCCGGTGGCAGGGTCGTTCCACAGGTGCAGGGACTGGGTACGGGTGCTTTGCATGAGCGCGAACATCGACGGGCTCCCCACAAGGTGCTCCCATCAGTATAGGCAGCCCGCGACGGTCCAGGGCCTGGGCGGACCACTGGACGAATCGGTGCACCGGAGCTAAAAATCTAGTGTGTGTGGAGAAGTCCGATGAACCCACGTAAAGCCTGCCTGGCCTGCCTCGACCGCACCCCGGTCGCCCTGCTGGAAGCCACCCTCTGGATCGCCGCCGAGCATGACCGCGAGGTCGATCCCGCCGCCAACCTTGCGCAGTTGCACGACCTGCATCGAGAAATCAACGCGCGCCTGCCGATGCTTCCCGTCGGCGAACTCGCCCAGCCATTGCTGCGCCAGCTCAATGCCCTGGGCTTCCAGCAGGACGAATACCACCCGCTACGTCCGCAAGCAGCATTGATGGACAAGGTGCTGCAACGCCGTCGAGGCCAGCCGTTGCTGCTGGCGATCCTGGCGTTGGAGATGGCGCAGCGCCTGTCTATCCCACTGGAGGGGGTGAACTTTCCTGGCCATTTCCTGTTGCGCGTGCCCGGCGCCGATCATCTGCTCGACCCCTGCGGCGGTCGACGCCTGTACCCCGCGGATTGCCGCGAACTACTCAACCGCCAGTACGGCCCGCACATGACCCTGACCGCCGAACACCTGCATAGCGCCAGCCCGATGCAGATGCTACAGCGCCTGTCGCGCAACCTGCGCCAGCTGCACAGTAGCAACGACAACGACCTGGCTGCGCTGATCGACGCTGAACGGGTGATGCAACTAGGGCCAGTGCAGGTCGCCGACTATCTGGCCCGCGCCACCCTCTACCAGCACCTGGACTGCCCCCAGGCCGAGCGCTTCGACCTGGAGCACGCATTGCTGTTGAGCGACGATCCGGTGCAGCGCCTCAAGCTGGGCGAGCGCCTCGCCCAGTTGCCTTCGACAAACCGTTCAATCCACTAGCGCATCGACCTTGGCCGCCTGCGTATCGGCCTGCTTGCCCGGCGCACGCACCTGGCTGATCAGCAGCGCCGCGATGACTGCCGGAATCGCGCAGAAGAAGAAAATCCACTCCACCGGCATGTGCATGGCCAGCAGCAGGCTGCCGAACAACGGCCCGAGGATCGAACCGAAACGCCCGACGCCCAACGCCCAGCCGGTGCCGGTCGCCCGAACCTGAGCCGGGTAGAAGTTGCTGACGAAGGCATTGAGCGTCAGTTGCCCGCCAATGATGCAGAAGCCTGCAGCGAACACGCTCGGCACCAACCAGCGCGGATCGGCGTGGTTCAGCCCGACCAGCACGCTGAAGACCCCAGCGCCCAACAGGACCGCCGCCAGCAGCCTGACCTTGTTGACCATGCGATCGGCGCACCAGGCCAGGCATATCGCGCCGAAGGTCCCGGCGAACAGGAACAGCGAGGTCACCAGGTTGGCATGCTTGAGCGCCAGCCCGCTCTCCAGCAACAGCGACGGCAACCAGCTGATCATGAAGTAGAGCAGGATCAGGCTGACGAAGAAGGTGCCCCAGATGAGCAGCGTCGGCCGGGCGAAGCCATCGCGGAACAAGCCCAACACGGTCAGTTTGTCTGCCGCCGGTTCATCCACCGCACCCTGTGCCGCAGGTACTTGCCAGCCGGGTAGCATGCGCGCAGCCAGGCGTTGCAGACGGGCGTAGGGAGGCGCATCGCGCAACAGGCGCGGCAAGGACTCGGGCAGGAACATCATCAGGAAGGGGAACAGCAGCAGCGGCGCCACGCCACCGGCAAGAAACACCGCCTCCCAGCCGAACCTGTCGATGAAGCCTGCCGCGACGAAGCCCCCCGCCGCGCCGCCGAGGGAGAAGCCGCAGGCCGCGAGGGTCACCATCAAGGTGCGCAGGCGCGGCGGTGCATAATCGGCCATCAGCGCCATCGCACTGGGCATCGCCCCGCCCATGCCGATCCCGCACAGAAAGCGCGCCAGCATCAGGCTGTTCAGCGATGTGGAAAACACCATCAGCAGGGTCAGGCTCGCGTACAGCAGTACGCACCAGAGCAGCACCCTGCGCACGCCGAAGCGATCGGCCAACGGGGTGACGGCCAGCGAGCCCAGTGTCAGCCCCAGCAGGTTGGCGCTGAACACCGGCCCGAACGCTGCCTTCTCCAGGCCCCAGTCCTGGGCCAGGGCCGGAATCACGTAGCCCAGCACCTGGGCGTCATAGCCGTCGGTCACCAGCAACAGGATCAGCAGCGCCAGCAGGCGCCACTGGTAGGAGGACACAGGACGCCCATCGAGGGCCGCGCGAAAGCTGGCTATCTGGTTGTGCATCGCAAGGTACCTGGTTGTTTTTGTTGTAGAGGTGCGGGGGCAATGCCGGCCCGGTGGTCAGGGCGTATCCGGCTGGTTCGCCGGGTGTGCCTTGACGAAGGCTGGATGCTCCCCAGCCAGGGCGGCGACCCGGCGAATGCGCGGGTAACCCTCCAGGTCCACATTGAACCGCTCGGCCGCGTACACCTGCGGCAGCAGGTACACATCCGCCAACCCCGGCGTATCGCCAAAGCAGAAGCCCTGATCGCCGATCAGTTGCTCCACCGCCGCCAGCCCCTGGCCGATCCAGTGGGCGATCCACTGATTGACCTGGGTTTCATCGTGCCCCAGTTGGCGCAACTGGTTGAGCACGCTGACGTTGTGCAATGGGTGCACGTCGCAACCGATGATCGCCGCAACGCCGCGCACCCGCGCGCGGGCCTGCTCGCCCTGGGGCAACAGCGGCGTGCCCGGGAAGCGCTCTTCCAGGTATTCGATGATCGCTGGTGACTGCACCAGCAATTCGCCGCTGTCCGTGCGCAGGGCCGGTACCCGCCCCTGGGGGTTGAGCGCCAGGTAATCCGCAGCACGGTGCTCGCCCTTGAGCAGGTTGACTGGCCGGGCCTGATAATCCAGGCCCTTGAGCGCCAAGGCGATGCGCACCCGGTAAGAAGAGGTGGAACGGAAGTAGGTGAACAGCTCCATCGCCCTGCCCTCTCAGTTGGCCCCGACCACCGTGCCACGGCATTCGCCGAAACCGATGCTGGCCACGCCATCGCGCACGCAACGCGCACGCAGGATGATTTCGTCGCCGTCCTCGAGGAACTTGCGCACCTCACCATTGGCCAGTTGCACCGGTTGCTTGCCGCCTTCGGTGATCTCCAGCAGGCTGCCGAACGAGCCCGGCACGGCCCCGGACAAGGTGCCCGAACCGAACAGGTCACCGGCTTGCAACTGGCAGCCGTTGACACTGTGGTGGGCGACCATCTGTGCCACGGTCCAGTACATGCTGCGGGTGTTGCTCAGTGTGAGGCGGTGCGCCGGCAAGCCTTCGTCACGCATGCGCTCGGTCAGCAACAGCACTTCCAGTTCGATATCGAAGGCGCCGCCGGCCTGGTCGCGCTGGTCGAGCAGGTAAGACAGGGGTTGCGGATCGCCTTCCGGACGTGCCGGTTGCGCACAGCGGAACGGCTCCAGCGCCTCGGCGGTCACCACCCAGGGCGAGACGCTGGTGATGAAGCTCTTGGACAGGAACGGCCCCAGCGGCTGGTACTCCCAGGCCTGGATATCGCGCGCCGACCAGTCGTTGAGCAGGCAGAAGCCAGCCACGTGCTCGGCCGCATCACCGATTGCGATCGGCTGCCCCATGTCATTGCCCTGGCCGATCCAGATGCCCAACTCGAGTTCGTAGTCCAGCCGCGCGCATGGGCCGAAACTCGGCTCGGTCTGCCCGGCCGGGAGCGTCTGGCCCTTGGGGCGGCGCACGTCGGTGCCGGACGGGCGCAAGGTCGAGGCACGGCCGTGGTAGCCGATCGGCACGTGCTTGTAGTTGGGCAGCAGTGGATTGTCAGGGCGGAACAGCTTGCCGACGTTCTTGGCGTGCTCGATACCGACGTAGAAGTCCGTGTAGTCACCGACCCGGGCCGGCAGGTGCAAGGTGCATTCGCCAGCAGGATACAGTGCCGCTTGCAACACGGCCTGATGCTCGCTGTGCTCGCCGAGTACAACCAGCAAGCGCTCGCGCAGGGCCACCCGGGCCGGACGGCCGAGGGCGAAGAAGGCGTTCAGGGCGCCGCCGCGAGTGGCCTCGACAGCAGCCTTGGCCGCCCCCTCGAACACACCGGCGGCAAGCGCGGCTTCCAGGTCGAGGATGGCGTCGCCGATGGCCACGCCGCAGCGCGGCGCCTGGCCCGGACGACTGAAGATGCCCAGCGGCAGGTTCTGCAGCGGGAAATCGCGGTGCCCGTTGGCGTGTTCGACCCAGCTACGGGCAGTGGCGGTCTGGTTCATCGGTCATCTCCGGTTCGGATTGAAGGTGCTCGGCAGCGTTGCCCAGCAACTGTCGTAGTCGGCCTGCAGTTGCGGGCTCTCGAGGGCCTGCTCGCTCGGGCGCAGCACCTGGCTGGTCTCGAACATGAAGGCCATGGTGTGGTCGATCTTGTGTGGCGCCAGCTCGGCGGTGATCGCCTTGTCACAGGTTTCGGCGTCCGGCCCGTGGGCGCTCATCACCCCGTGCAGCGACGCGCCACCAGGCAGGAAGCCCTCGGCCTTGGCATCGTAGGCGCCGTCGATCAGACCCATGAACTCGTTCATCAAGTTGCGGTGGAACCATGGGGGGCGGAAGGTGTTCTCGGCCACCATCCAGCGCGGCGGGAAGATCACGAAGTCCATGTTGGCCAGGCCGTGCACGCTGGTGGGTGAGGTCAGCACGGTGAAGATCGACGGGTCCGGGTGGTCGAAGCTGACCGTGCCGAGGGTGTTGAAGCGGCGCAGGTCGTACTTGTACGGCACGTTGCTGCCGTGCCAGGCCACTACATCCAGCGGCGAATGCTGCAGTTGGCAGGCCCAGTGCTCGCCGAGGAACTTCTGCACCAGCTGCACCGGGCCACGGGCTTCTTCGTAATGCGCAACGGGAGTGAGGAAGTCCCGCGGGTTGGCCAGGCCGTTGCTGCCGATCGGCCCCAGGTCCGGGAGGCGCAATGGCGCGCCGTGGTTCTCGGCGATATAGCCGCGCGCCTGGCCGTCAGGCAGCTCGACACGGAACTTCATGCCACGTGGAATCACCGCGATCTCCAGCGGCTCGACCTGCAACACGCCCAGTTCGGTGGCAATGCGCAGCCGCCCCTGCTGTGGCACCAGCAGCAACTCGCCGTCGGCGTTGAAGAACACCCGCTCCATGGAGCGATTGGCGCGGTAGATATAGATGCTCACCCCGGCCGGTTTGTCAGCGGCCGCATTGGCCACCATGGGCAACCAGCCCTCGATGAAGTCGGTCGGTTCGGACGGGATTGGCTGCGGGTTCCAGCGCAGGCGATTGGGGTTCGCCGCAGCGAGCGGGCCGACCAGTGGCTGACGCGCCAGGCGCTCGAAGCGCGGGTGCAACGCGGAGGGGCGGATACGGTACAGCCAGGTACGGCGCAGTTCGCTGCGCGCCATGGTGAAGGCGGTGCCTGACAGCAACTCGGCGTACAGCCCATAGGGTGCTTTCTGTGGCGAGTTCTGCCCGACCGGCAGCGCGCCGGGCAAGGCTTCGCTGGCGAATTCGTTGCCGAAGCCGCTCAGGTAGCTGAGTTCGGGGGAGGTGTCGCGGGTCATCGGGGCCTCCGGGCTCGGTGGAGCCGTTGATGGCAGAGAGCTGCAGCCCCGAATCGGCGGACGGACCGACCACTGCCAGGGGATACACAGCGCATCTGAATTTATATTTATCGTAATCCGATTACGAATAACGTAATTTGCTCGGTAAGGGGCGTCAAGCTATAAAGTCGGCCAGAATGAATCCCGGAAGCGTCTTACGATGTCCAGAGACAAAACCGCAGTTGACAACAGCAAACAGAAGGTCCGTTCCGCTGAAGTCGGCACTGACATCCTCAAGGCGCTGGCCGAACTGTCGCCCTCCACCTCGCTGTCGCGCCTGGCCGAACATGTGCAGATGCCCGCCAGCAAGGTCCATCGCTACCTGCAGGCCTTGATCGCCAGCGGTTTCGCCGAGCAGGATGCGGCGACCAATCACTACGGGCTCGGGCGCGAAGCCTTGCGCGTGGGGATGGCGGCGCTGGGCAGCATCGATGTGCTGAAGGTCGCTGCCCTGCCGCTGTCGCAATTGCGCGACGCGCTCAACGAGAGCTGCTTCATCGCCGTGTGGGGTAACCAGGGTGCAACCGTGGTGAACATCGAGCCTGCGGTGCGCGCCGTGACGGTGGTGACCCAGATCGGCTCGGTGCTGCCCCTGCTGAGTTCCTCCACCGGGCTGGTATTCGCCGCCCATCTGCCAGAGCGGGAAACCAACGAGTTGCGCGACCGAGAACTGGCCGCACGGGGGCAACGGGTCGAGGACTACATGGACCTGTTGACGCAGATCCGCACACGCGGCCTGCACCATGTTCACGGTTTGCTGATGCCGGGGGTGGATGCCTTGTCGGCGCCGGTGTTCAACGCCATGGGCCAGATTGCAGCGGTGATGACGGTCGTTGGCCCGACGTCGATCTTCCATGCCGATGAAGATGGCCCGGCCGCGCGGCAGTTGCTGACCGCGGCGCAGACTGTCAGTTGGCGGATGGGCTACGAAGCCTGAGCCGGGCCGGGGTTTCAAGGCCCCGCACTGTCGTGACGCGGCCTGACTGCTTTTGGGGCACTTTTACCCGAAACGTAAAGGTGAATGTCACCCAGGGCTATTTTTCCCGTGGGATCAGAGGCTTATTCTGTCTTCACTGGCTGGCGCGAAAGGCACTCCCCCGTCGTTCGGGCCGCCACGTGTGAACGACGTTGATTTTGAAGCTCCTTGATCTGACGTCTCGATTGGCCGCTGCCTGCGCAGCGGCCTTTTTTTTGCGCCCGAAGCACGCTACCCCTGCGGATATTGCCGCAGATTCGCCATCATCTGCTGCAAGGCCTGCAACGTATCCTGTGGATGAATCGCCCCCTCGAAATCGCCGATCTGCCCCCACTGCGCGGCAACCTGTTCAGGCGTGAAGCCGGTGATCGGATCAAATCCGACACCAAGGCTTCTTTCCCAGCGAACCTTGCCAACCCAGCCCCCACCCACTTCATACAACTGCCCCGTGTCCTCGCATTGATCGCTGCCCAGGTACACCACCACCGGGCTGATCAGTTCAGGCTTGAGACGCTCGAACACCTGCGGCGGAATCAGGCCTTCGGTCATGCGCGTGCCCCCAGTGGGCGCAATGGCGTTGACCAGAATCCCATGCTTGCGGCCTTCGATGGCCAGGGTGCGGGTCAGCCCGTAGAGGCCGAGCTTGGCCATGCCATAGTTGGCCTGGCCGAAATTGCCGTAGATGCCGGAGGTGGAGGCAGTAAAGATCACCCGTCCCCAGTTCTGCTCGCGCAGGTGCGGCCAGGCGGCATGGGTCACCTTGTAGGCACCCTCGACATGAACCCGGTAGACCTGGTCCCAATCGGCGTCTTCCATCTTGTGGAAGGTCTTGTCGCGCAGGATGCCGGCGTTGTTCACCAGCACATCGACCCGCCCGAAACTGTCCAGCGCCTGCTCGACGATACGCGCCCCCTGGGCCACCGAATCATGGTTGGCCACCGCCGTGCCGCCAGCGGCGCGGATCTCCTCCACCACCCGGTCGGCCGCCGAGGCGCTGGCGCCTTCGCCATGGGTCGAGCCGCCCAGGTCGTTGACCACCACACGTGCACCACGGGCCGCGAACAGCAGCGCGTGGGCCCGGCCCAGGCCACCGCCGGCCCCCGTGACGATCACTACGCGGTCTTGCAGATTTACCGGCTCGCTCATGCTCAAGGCTCCAGGCAAGGGTTGGGATACCTGGAGTGTCCGACAGCCATCGGCAGCGAACAATCAAGCGCAGTGACGCTGAATGGCAGGCGATAACACAGGGCGATGATCGCCGCGCTCAGGACCAGGCAACCCGCTGAGGTATATAGCGCAGGGGCTGCTCGCGAAACGCCAGGTAATGACGCAGCACCTGCACCGGCGCTTCGGTGTGCGGATAGTGGCCGATCCCCTGCAGCACCACGGTATCGGGATCAGGCACCAGTTGCCGGTAGCGCTCGACCATGTGCGCACCCGACAGCGGGTCGACCGCACCATTGATCAGGCGCAACGGCACCCCCTGCGCCTGCAGTGCACCGACCCAGCGTTGTCGCTGTGCCTGCCGCTCCGGCACATAGGCCATCAACTTGTGCAGGATGCGCGTCCCGCGGTTCGACACCATCAGGCTCCAGCAATCGTCCAGCGCGCTTTCGCTGGGGTGGGTGCAAGGGCCATAGACCTGGCTGACATTGCGCACCAGGTCGTCACGCCCGAACGAACGCGCCACCAGCCAGCCCAGCGGGCTGAGCAACAGTTTCTGCACCAGCAGCAACGGACACAGCTCGGGGAACAGCGCACTGTTGAGAAAGACACAACTGGCGATGTCGGCGCGTCCTTCGTGATGACGCGCGAGCAACTCCTGAGCGACGCTGCCACCGTAGTCGTGGGCCAGCAGGTGCACCGGCCGTTCGATCCTCAGGTGCTTGAGCAGCGCCTGTTGCAGATCGGCCTGCTCCATCAGGCTGTACTCGTGGTCGGCAGGCTTGGCCGAGTCGCCGAAGCCAAGCATGTCGCAGGCCACCACGCGAAAGCGCTGCGCCAAGGGCGCCCACAGGTAGTGCCAGTCCCAGCTGGCGGTTGGGAAGCCATGTAACAGCAGCAAGGGCTCTCCTTGCCCCGCTGTCCAGTAACGGATGCTCTGGCCCCGGAAGGAAAAACTCTGTCCCCGGGTACGCCAGACGCACAATGGAATTTCGGCCAAAGGCATCGGAATCGTCCCGCTGATCAGGTGTTGACGGTATAGGGCAAGGCTGCGTTCATTGCATGTCACCTCGGCACTTGCATGTGCTCTCTGTGTCGAGGCTGAGTCTAGTCAGCGCCTTGAATGGCGGAACTTACCTTGGCAGCCAGCTTGATGACCTTGCAGGACACTGGCACGAACGGTCATAGCAGGCAGGCGAGCAATGGCGCGGCGAACAGGTTGAGCAGGCCGGTCAGCACCATCACCAGCCCCGCCACCGAGCCCTCCTCCCCGCCCACTTCATGGGCGCGGCTGACCCCGGCGCCATGGGCACCGACACCAAACAGTGCGCCGCGCGCCAGTGACGTACGCAACGGCAGCACGCGCAACAGCAGGCCGCCGAACACAGCCCCCAGCACACCGGTGAACATCACGAACACCGCCGTCAGCTCGGGCACGCCGCCCAGGTCGTGGGCCAGCGGCATGGCGAACGGCGTGGTGATCGAGCGCGGCACCAGTGACAGGCTGACCGACTCATCCAGCGCCAGCAGGTGCGCCAGCCCCCAGGAACTGCTGATCGACGCCAAACTGCCCGCCAGCATCCCCAGCAACAGCGCCGGCCAATGTCGTGCCAGCATCGCCCGCTGCTGCCAGATCGGCACGGCGAAGGCCACGGTCACCGGCCCCAGCACACCGATCAGCCAATGTGTGTTGCGAGCATATTCGGCGTAGGCGGTGTGCAGCGGAATCGCCACCGCCAGCAGCAGCGCCGGGACCAGCACCAGCGGCGACAGCAGATAACGGCCAGTGCGCCCATACAGCCAGCGGCTGAACAGGTAGGCCGCCACTGTCAGCGCAAGCCAGAACAGCGACATGGGTTCAAGCTTCATGGCGCAGGCTCCAGCGGCAGACCAGTTCGACCGTGAGCGCCGTGACCACCATCACCACCAGGGTGCTCAGGGCGATCACCAGCAGGATGCGCCACCCCTCGCTGCGCATCAGGCTGCCGTAATCGAGCAGGCTCATCAGCGCCGGGATGAAAAACAGCAGCATCTGCGCCATCAGCCAACCGGCGCCACGTTGCAAGGTTCCGGGCTTCAAGGCCCCCACGGCAAACAGCATCAGCAACAGCGCCATGCCCATGACTCCGGCCGGGATCGGCCAGCCCAGCCAGGCGACGAGTTGACCGCCCACGAAGTACAGGACAAACAGCGCGCACAGCTCGGCGAGCAGGCGGGGCAACGCATTCGATACGGTGGCTTTCATGATGGGTTTCCTCGGGATGCCCCATTTTAAAAAGCCGCTGCCAAGGCCAAAAGCGAATTGTTAGACTGTGATCCATTCCAATCTGGAATTCACGCAATGGAATTCAAGCAGCTGCGCAGCTTTATCGAAGTGGTTCACCGGGGCGGTTTCACCCAGGCCGCACAGACGCTGCACATCAGCCAGTCGGCGGTAAGCAAGCAGGTGGCCCAGCTCGAGGAAGACCTCGGCCAGCTCCTGCTCGAGCGCCAGAGCTCGCAATTACACCTCACTGCTGCCGGACGCATCGTGCTCGAACGCGGCGAAGCCTTGCTGCGCCAGCGCCATGAGTTGCTGGCCGAGCTCGACGACCTGAGCCAGATGGCCCGTGGCGAACTGCGCCTGGGTTTGCCGGTGGTCGGCGGGGAGGCCCTGTTCGCTAGCCTGTTCGCCGAATATCGGCAGCGCTATCCGAACATCAGCGTTCACCTGGTTGAAGGCGGCAGCCGGATCGTCGAACAGGGCGTCAGAAGTGGCGAACTCGAACTTGGTGGCAGTGTCACCCCGAGCGACCCGGCCTTCGACTACCAACCGTTCTGCAACGAACCGCTCGATGCGTTGCTTCCAGACAATCATCCGTTGGCCGAACGCGACGGCGTGCGCCTGCGCCAACTGGCCGATACGCCGTTCCTGCTGTATCACCGCAGCTTCATGCTCAACGACAAACTGCTCAGCGCCTGCGAACAGGCCGGCTTCACCCCGAAGGAAGGAGGGCGCAGCGGCCAGGCGGATTTCCTCACCGCGCTGGTGGCCGCCGGACAGGGCGTGGTGCTGCTGCCCAGCGTGGTGGCACGTGGGCTGGAGCGTGATGGTGTGGTGAGGGTGCCGCTGGTGGAGCCGGATCATCTACGCTGGGACATCGCCTTCATCTGGCGGCGCGGTGCGTACCTGTCGCGAGCGGCACAGGCGTGGCTGGCGTTGGTGCGGGAGCGAAAGGGAGAGTGAGCGGCGAATCGCCGCTCACGAAACGATCGCGCAGAACCCGAGGCTTACCCCTTGAGCCGTTGCACCAGCTCTGCCAGCCAGGGCTCGGCGTCCGTTTCCGGGGTGACGGTCTCGCTGGCATCCAGTCGCAGCATCGGCTGCACTTCCTGCACGCCCAGTTCGGCAAACAGCTCGCGCATCTGCTCGCCCCCGCCGCAGTAGGTGTCGCCATAGCTCGAATCGCCCAGGGCCAGCACCGCGCCCGGCAAACCGCGCCACTCGCCCGGCAGCGTATCGCGAATCGTGCTGTACAGCGGCATAAGGTTGTCGGGCAGCTCACCCATCCCGGTGGTCGAGGTCACCGCCAGCAGCGCCTGGGGGGCAAAACCGCGCAGATCGTCGAGGGTGGCACGCGCCGCATGCCAGGCTTCGAACCCGGCAGCCTTGAGCAAGGATTCGGCATGGCGGGCGACTTCTTCGGCGGTGCCATAGACCGAGCCTGAAATAATGGCGACTTTCATCAGGAGAGGATTCCGAAACTGAGTGAAAACGTAGGATACTACCATTCGACAGTGGCAAAAGGCCGCTCCACTTGACTCCCATGGCCAGGAACATGATCAACGCGCAACTGCTGCACGCCATGATCGACGCGTCGAACGACGGCATCGTGGTCGCCGAACAGGAAGGTGACGACACCATCCTGATCTACGTGAACGCGGCCTTCGAACGCCTCACCGGCTACGCGCGCGACGAGATCCTCTACCAGGACTGCCGCTTCCTCCAGGGCGACGATCGCGACCAGTTGGGTCGCGCCCGTATCCGCAAGGCCCTGGCCGAAGGTCGGCCGTGTCGCGAGGTACTGCGCAACTACCGCAAGGACGGCAGTGGGTTCTGGAACGAACTGTCGATCACCCCGGTGTACAACGAGGCTGATCAACGCACCTATTTCATCGGCATCCAGAAGGATGTCAGCCGTCAGGTCGAACTCGAACGCGAGCTGGCCGACGCACACACCCGACTGGGCGGGCAACCATCCGTCCAATGACCTGAACCAAACGCCCCGGGCACAGTCCATGGCAATGAAGAACCAACCGACGACGCCCGACCCGAGTCCGATCATGCAAGCAGACGCCCTCCTTACTCAGGATGAGCTGGATTTCATTCAGGACATGCAGCATACGCCCCAATTGAACCTGGCCGATCCCACCTCGAGCCTGCTGGTCAATGGCGATCGTCGTCTGCAGCAATTGCTCACCCGCCTGGTGGCCAACGAGCAGGTCACGCTGCAGGCGCAATTCAACAACCAGCAGATCAGCATTCCCCTGCAACTGGTCGAAGACGAGTTTCACGCCCTGCACCTGCAACTGGGTTCACCGGAAATCTACGAAGACGGCCCGATGCTGCGGCCCTGGCGCCTGTCGCTGGACCAGCCGGCAGCACTGGTCGACGCCCGCGGCACGCAGAGCGAGCTGTGGGTGCGCGATATCTCGTTCAAAGGGGTACTGCTGCAAGTGAACGGCCAGGACCAGGCACCCAGCCACTTCGAGCTGTTCTTCGCTCCACCGGGCATCGAGCCGATCGAACTGCACGGCACGCTGCGCCGCCGCATCGGCCCGGACCTGGCGGCCTACGACCTCAGCCACAGCCCGGACGAGGAAATCGACCGGCTGCGTGAGTACATTCTCCAGGCCCACCGCCAGGCGCACCCAGAGTTGCACGCTCAGGTCTCGATCTGACCGGCGAGGAACTGGCGCAACCGCTGCTTCATCAAAAAGGCCTGGGCGCCCAGGCAGCCCACCGGCCCGCCCTCGAGACTGTCCTGGGCCATTTCGGCAGCCTCGCCCGCCAGCAGCAGCGGGCAGTTCACCCGCTGCGCCAGACGCGCCAGGCGCTTGTCCAGGTCGCTGGCCGGGCGATGGTTGTCGTACAGCACCAGCGCATCCGGCGCCAACCGCTCGCAGACCAACGCCAGCTCTTCGACAGGCTGCCCTGGCGCCAGCACCGTGACCGCTACCTCGTCACTGCCCAGCAGCAGCCCCGCCACCAGCAATTCGAGCTCCTGGCCCTGTGCCGACAACGGTGACAGCAGGATCCGACGGCTCTTGGGCTCGCGCGCCAGTTGCAGGCGCAACAGCACCCGCGCGCGCAGGAACTGATCGAGGAACAGCCACTCGCTGGCCTGCCCATACCCCGCCTGGCCGGCGCGCAGGGCCTGCCATACCGGCATGAACACCTCGCCGAAGACCTGCTCCAGGGCATGGCTGGCAAACACCTGTTCGAACAACCGCCCCAACTGCGCAGCATCGAACTGGCGCACGGCCTCGCGCACCTGGGCCTGCCAGCGTGAGCGGTCGCCAACCGTGCTTCCGGCCCAGGCCCCCTCCGCCGGCACCTGGCTACGCGCCAGGATACTGCCGACCTTGCTCACCGCGACACCACGGCGCAGCCAACCCAGGATGCTCTCGATGGCGTCGATGTCGGCCTGCGAATAGAGACGATGGCCACTCTCGGTGCGGGTCGGCTGAATCAGCCCGTAGCGGCGCTCCCAGGCGCGCAGGGTCACCGGATTGACGCCAGTCAGGCGCGACACTTCGCGGATCGGAAACAGCTCCTGATGCACCAGCCCATGTTCGATCAGGGCACTCGCTTGTGGCTCTTTCATGAGAGTGGCAACTCTGTCTCGTAGATTCGTGGTGGCCATTCTACGCCGGGATCGGCCAGGGGTCAGCGCAACGGCTCGATCACGACACTGACCGGTCACGAATTTTACGCGATAATCCGTGCCCGATTCTTGCATCCACGCCTGCGTCGCCCATCACCCCGGGCACAGGCCAAGGGGCCGGCTACCCGCCAGCCCCGTCGTAAGGAGATACACGATGTCTACCGCACCCGTCACCCTGATGGTGTCGCGCCGCGCCGCCAATGGACGCTACCAGGACCTGCTGGCCTGGCTCCATGAAGGCGAGCAGTTGGCCACCGACTTCCCCGGCTACCTGGGCTCGGGCATCCTCGCGCCGCCGGCCGACAGCGACGCCTTCCAGATCATCTTCCGTTTCAACGACGAACCGACCCTGCACGCCTGGGAACATTCAGCCTCGCGACGCGCCTGGTTGCAGCGTGGCGACGGCCTGTTCGAGCGCCCCGAAGAGCGGCGCATCAGCGGCATCGACGCCTGGTTCGGCACCGAAACGGTGCATAAACCGCCGCGCTGGAAGCAGGCTACCGCCATCTGGCTGGCGTTCTTCCCGGTGTCGCTGCTGTTCAACCTGTTGTTCGGCCACTGGCTGGCACCGCTGGACCTGCTGCCCCGGGTACTGCTGAGCACCCTGGTGCTGACGCCGCTGATGGTCTACCTGTTCATTCCGTTGTCCACCCGCCTGCTGGCCGGCTGGCTCAATCCCTCGGCACGCACGGCGTCACAGCGCCGCGAAGGGTTGCGCAGCCGCTGAGGAGCGGGCACGCAAGCCTGCGCAGTTCGGGTATGCTGGGGCACGAACGAACAGACGAACAGACTGCCCCGAACATGAACAGCCCCATCCTCATCACCGGAGCCAGCCAGCGCGTCGGGCTGGCCCTGGCCCTGGCGCTGGCCAAGGCCGGCCATCAGGTGGTCAGCGCCAGCCGCAGCCTTCATGCGCAGGCCGCACACCCGAACATCATCCAGTTCCAGGCCGACCTCACCCGCGAGGCCGACCGCCTGGCGCTGATCGAACACCTGCAGCACAACTACGACGGCCTGCGCGCAATCATCCACAACGCCTCGCTGTGGCTGGACGACGACCTGCAGAGCCTCGACACCATGTTCCGCCTGCACGTCGAGGCGCCCTACCACCTCAACCTGGCGCTGGGCGAGCACCTGGCCAAGGTCGAGAAGGCCGACATCATCCACATCTGCGACGAAACCTCCTCGCGCGGCAGCAAGAGCCATATCGGCTACGCCGCAACCAAGGCCGCGCTGCAGAACATGGTGCTGTCTTTCGCCGAAAAATACGCGCCCAAGGTGCGTGTCAACGGTATCCTGCCGGGCCTGCTGATCCTTAAGGAAGGCGGCGACGAACAGTACCGCCGGCAGACACTGAAAAAGGCCCTGCTGGAATTCGAACCGGGTGCACAGCCGCTGATCGAGGCGGTGATGTTCCTGCTGCAAAGCCAGTACAGCACCGGCAGCCAGGTGGTCATCAACGGTGGCCGCCATCTGAAGAACCGCATGACCTGAGGTAAGCCCATGACTGAGCAACAACAGCTCGAACTCGAAGCCGCCGCGTTCCGGCGCCTGGTCGAACACCTGCAAAAGCGTACCGACGTGCAGAACATCGACCTGATGAACCTCTCCGGCTTCTGCCGCAACTGCCTGTCCAAGTGGTACAAGGCCGCCGCCGACGAGCGCCAGGTCGAGCTGAGCCTGGACGATGCCCGCGAAGCGGTGTACGGCATGCCCTACGCCGAGTGGAAAGCCCAATACCAGAAAGAAGCCAGCGCCGAACAGCAAGCGGCGTTCGAACAAGGAAAACCCCGTGACTGACCTGAACACCCTGCGCAGCAGCCTCGCCAGCGGCGAACACGTGTTTGCCGACACCCTGGGCTTCATTGCCGCCAACTACAGCTACCAGCCCCAGGCCTTCAACAACGGCGGCGTGGAAAACGCTGCCGGGCAGAACGAGGGGTCGTGCAAGACCCTGGGCCTGGCCCTGCTGGAAGGGCTGAGCGATCAGGAAGCGCTGCTGGCCTTTGGCGAACACTACCGCAGCGTGCTCGCCACCCCCGAGGGCAGCGACCATGGCAATATCCGCGCGCTGATCAAGCACGGCCTGGCCGGCGTGAAGTTTGCCGAGCAGCCGCTGACCCGCAACGCCTGAGGCAAGGCTGTTCGCGGCACCAAGGCCGCTCCTGCAGGTATTCGGTGCAGGCGCGGCCTTGTGTCGCGATGGGCCGCAAAGCGGCGCCCGACATGATGTCGCCGACTGCCCTTTTCCTGCCAGAAGGACTCGCCCGAATGCCTCCAGAACCCAGTATCCCTTTCCGTCAGGCCATGCTGTTCTGGCTCAAGCTCGGTTTCATCGGATTCGGCGGCCCGGCCGGGCAGATCGCCCTGATGCACCGGGAAATCGTCGAACGCCGCCGCTGGCTCAGCGAGTCGCGGTTTCTCCACGCCTTGAACTACTGCATGTTGCTGCCTGGGCCCGAGGCCCAGCAACTGGCCACCTACCTCGGCTGGCTGATGCACCGCACCTGGGGCGGGATCATCGCCGGGACACTGTTCATCCTGCCCTCGTTGTTCATTCTGATCGGACTGTCCTGGGTCTATATCACCCAGGGGCAGCAACCTCTGGTCGCCGGCCTGTTCTACGGCCTCAAGCCTGCGATCACCGCCATCGTCGTGCAGGCGACCTGGCGCATCGGCTCCCGGGTGCTGCACAACGCTGCATTGTGGGGCATCGCTCTGGCAGCCTTCGTCGCCCTGTTCGGGCTGGGGCTGCCGTTTCCGCTGATCGTGCTGGGCGCGGGGCTGGTCGGCTATTTGGGCGGGCGCCGGCGGCCGCAGTTGTTCCAGACCGGTCGCGCCAACACTGAAGACTCCATCGCCGAAGCCCCCCTGGCCCAGGCCGCCCATACCCGCCTGCACTGGCCGCGCCTGTTCGGCCTGCTGGCCGGCGGTGCAGCGCTGTGGTGTCTGCCGATGGCCGCACTGACGCTGCTGTTCGGCTGGCAAGGCACCTTCACCCAGATGGCATGGTTCTTCACCAAAGCCGCGCTGCTCACGTTCGGCGGTGCCTACGCAGTGCTGCCCTACGTGTATCAGGGGGCTGTCGATCATTACGGCTGGCTGACGCCCACGCAGATGATCGACGGCCTGGCATTGGGCGAAAGCACACCCGGGCCGCTGATCATGCTGGTGGCGTTCGTCGGCTTCGTCGGCGGCTATGTGCAGGCCCAGTTCGGTGCCGACCAGGCGTTCGTGGCTGGCGCCCTGGCGGCATGCCTGGTCACCTGGTTCACCTTCCTGCCATCGTTCCTGTTCATCCTGATCGGCGCGCCCTTGGTGGAGCGCACACGCAGGCAACTGCGCTTCACCGCTCCGCTGACGGCAATCAGCGCCGCAGTGGTGGGGGTGATCCTGAATCTGGCGTTGTTCTTCGCCTATCACGTGTTCTGGCCGCACGGATTCGCCGAAGGGATCGACGGGCTGGCACTGGGGATCGCGCTGCTGGCGGCGGCGGGGCTGCTGGTGTTGCGTCGCAGTGTGCTGGAAGTGTTGATCGCCTGCGCCCTGGCGGGATTACTGGTGGTGTTGTATGGGCATGTGCTCTGAGAGGTCGACACAGCCCCCATCACCTCATGCGCTGCCCCGGTATCCGCTCCGACAGCACACCCTCGCGCAACCACTCCAACGCAATCGGCCACAGGCTTGCCCGAAAGCGATCATGGAAGAACGCGAAATGTCCGACCTCCTGCTCACCGATATCCACAGGTGCCACGCGCAGGTGGCGAGGTTGGGCGTGCTCCAGGTAGCCCAGCAAGCGATCCGTCGCCGCCACAGTGCCGAAAGGATCGTCGCTCAGGCTCACCGCCAGGGCCGCAGCCTGGACCTGGGCGAAAGGACGCGCCTGCAGCAGCCGTCCACTGGGACGCTGCTCGTAGCGCGGCGCCGGCGTGCTCCAGTCACGCACCACCCCGGCCGGCGTGTCCTCCATCCAGCCCAGGCGCTTGCCGGGGAAATAGCCCAGTAGCCGGGTCAGCAATGGCATCACCACATGCCACTTGCCCACCATCCGCCAGCGGCCTTCGGCCGCATAGTCACGCCAGTAGGCAAACTGTGCGCCGACCATCACCAGCCGCCGCACCTGCCCGGCCGACGGCGCCAGGCCGGTTGCCCAGCCACCGAAGCTGTGCCCCACCACATTCACCGGCTGCCCGGGGAATTCGCTGGCGGCGCGTTGCAGGATAGCTTCGAAGTCCAGGCAGCCCCAGTCGCTCCACGACGCCTGGAAACCGCGCAACGATGCCGGGCGAGACTCGCCGATGCCACGGTAGTCGTAGCTCAGCACGTCGAAGCCGTGGGCGAACAGGTAATCGGCAAAGCGAGCGTAATAGCGGCAGCGCACCGAGGTGGCCGCATTGATGATCACCAGCGGGCGCTGGGGGTCGGGTTCGGCGTGGCGCCACTGGAAACCGCCGAGGCTGTAGCCGTCGGCGGCTTGATGGCGAAAGGCAGTCGCAGGTTGGGTCAGGCTGCTCATGGCGGGCTCCCTGCGCCGTCGCGCCGGGAGGCGGGCGGCGTTTTTTGTCATCCGCCCACGCTAGCAAATTTTTCGCTGGCTGTACCTGCCTCAGGTGGTCGACAACGCCCGCGCCACGCCAGGCTTGCGCAGCACCTCCAGGCGCGAACCGTGATAACGCGTTTCGCGGAACAACTTCCAGCGCCCGAACAGGCCATACACATGCATCACCCGCCCTTGCTCGTGATAGCCCATGCGCAGGTGCAGCTTCATGGCCGGCACGTTATGCGTCTCCACCACATCCACCACCTTGCGGCAGCCCTTGGCATGCATGGTGTTCCACAACTCGACCTGAGCGGTGACCGACAGCTCGCTGCCAAAGTAGCGCCGGGTCATCTCGCCGCCAAACTCGAAGAACTCGCCGGGCTTCACCGGGAAGGTACAGCCGTAATAGTGCTTGTCATGGTAGTCGACCACGCTCGCCCAGATGAAGGCCACCGCATCGCCGTGCTCATCCAGGTACATGTGCCCGGTATGGCCTTCGGCAGCGAGTTCGCGCATGGTTTCGACACGGTCGCCGAAATAGCGCGCAAAGGCGTCGGCATTGGCGGTGGTGATATCCACCAGGGTCACCGGCGGATGTTCCTTGAGTTTGTGGGGCGGCACGGGGGTGACCAGGTCGCGCTCCATCCACAGCAATTCCCAGTGGAAGAATACGTAGCGTTCGACAAGGGTCTTGAAGGTACGCTTGAGCCCCTTCTGGCGGATCCGTTCTTGTATTTTTTGCAATACGCGCATGCTGCCTCCCCGGCCCAGGCGAAATTGCCGGACCAATAGCTGCTGTATAGATCAGGGAGAAAGCGGCCATGGCAAAGGGCCAGCGGAGGATTTGTTGCAGAATGTTAACAAGGCCCCGGAGGGAACCGCGCAGCCGAAACAAACGGCTGCGCGGTCAAGGGCTTGCTTACAGCTCGATGCAGTCGAACCGTACGTCGGTGGCCACGTCTTCGTCGTAGTTGACGTCAGCGCGCTCGAAACCGAACAGGTTGAGGAACTGTTTCTTGTAACCGGCGTAGTCGGTCAGCTCGAACAGGTTTTCGGTGGTGACCTGCGGCCACATGGCCTTGCAGGCGTCCTGCACGTCGTCGCGCAGTTCCCAGTCGTCCAGGCGCAGGCGGGCCTTTTCGTCCACCTCGGCCGGAGCACCGTCGGCGCGGTACATGCGGTCGCGGAACATGCGGTCCAGCTGGTCCTGGGTGCCTTCGTGAACGCCCTTCTCCTGCATGATCTTGAAGACCATCGACAGGTACAGCGGCATCACCGGAATGGCCGAGCTGGCCTGGGTGACCACCGACTTGAGCACGGCAACGTTGGCGCCGCCCTTCACTTCACCGGCCAGCTTCTTGTCCAGGCGCAGGGCGGTTTCGTCCAGGTCCTGCTTGGCCTGGCCCAGGGCGCCGTGCCAGTAGATCGGCCAGGTGATTTCGGTGCCGATGTAGCTGAAGGCCACGGTGCGCGCGCCTTCGGCGAGCACGTCAGCGCCGGCCAGGGCGTCGATCCACAGCTGCCAGTCCTGACCACCCATGACGGTGACGGTGTCGGCGATTTCCTGCTCGGTGGCCGGCTCGATGCTGGCCTCGATGATGGTGTCCTTGTTGGTGTCGATGGCGGTCGACTTGTACGGCTGGCCGATCGGCTTGAGCGCCGAGCGGATCAGCTCGCCGGTCTGCGGCAGCTTGCGCACGGGCGAGGCCAGGGAGTAGATGACCAGGTCGACCTTGCCACCCATCTCGTTCTTGATCAGCTCGATGACCTTGGCGCGAGCTTCGTCGGAGAAGGCGTCACCGTTGATCGACTTGCTGTACAGACCCTCGGCCTTGGCGAACTTGTCGAAGGCGGCGGCGTTGTACCAGCCTGCGGTGCCGGCCTTGGTCTCGGTGCCCGGCTTCTCGAAGAACACGCCCAGGGTGTCGGCCTTGAAGCCGAAGGCGGCGGTGATGCGTGCTGCCAGGCCGTAGCCGCTGGAGGCGCCGATCACCAGGACTTTCTTCGGACCATCTTCGCGCACGCCCAGTTTGCGGGTGGCTTCGATCTGGTCACGGACGTTGAGCTCGCAGCCCTTGGGGTGAGTCGTGGTGCAGATGAATCCGCGTACCTTGGGATGAATGATGGCCAATGTCTGTACCTCGTCAGGTTTATGCTGGGGAAGCGCCGCAGGGGCGATTCCGATTGATCAGAGGGTGAGACTACCCCCGCAAGTCATCCGACACATATTACGGGGTCAATGGCCCGAGCAAAACCCGAATCCGAAAGCGACTCGCTTCTTGTAGGAGCAACTGTCTTGTTCAAAATCTAAAGGCCAGCCCAATCCCTGTGGGAGCGGCGGTTCGGCGCCCCGACTTGCCCGCGAACAAGGGCGTAGCCCGTGCCAGGCACCGCGGTGTGCTTTTCGCGGGCAAGCCCGCTCCCACAACAAGCCCGCTCCTACTGGCTACTCAGTGGGAATCCAAAGCCGCGCGCAACCACGCCAGGAACTGCCGCGCCAGCGGATCGTCCTGGCTGTCGCGGTGCACCAGGCAACTCCAGGCCGGGCCTCGCACCCGCTGCGCCGACAACGCCTGCAAACGCCCGTCGTCCACCAACCGCTGGGCCAGCAACTGGCTGACCAGCGCAATCCCCAGGCCCTCTCCCGCCGCGTCCAGGAGCAGCCCCGGGTCGGAGAAATTCAGCCCCTTGCCCTGCTGCCCCACCGCTTCGCCGCCCTCCAGTTGCCAGTGGCTCCAGTCCATCTCCCGTTCGCCGTGCAAGGTGGTGCGCCCGGTTTCGGGCAAGGCGGGATGGCAGGCGGGGTACAGGCGGTCCTGGTGCAACACGCTGAAACTGCACTCGGCCTGCGGGCCAAGATCATCGCGGATCGCCAGGTCGATGGTCTGGCTGCTCATGTCCGGCACCTCGAAACTGGTGAACAGCCACAGGTCCACCTCCGGGCAGCGCGCATGAAAGTCCGCCAGGCGCGGCAACAACCAGTGCCGGGCAAAGGCCGGGGTGGTGTTGACCACCAGTTGGTTGGGCTTGCGGTACTGGTCCAGCCGACGGATGCCCACCGCCAATTGTTGCAGCATGACCTGCGTAGTGCTGAGCAGGTCATGGCCCGCGTCGGTGAGGCTGACACTGCGCCCGGTCCGGTGGAACAACGGTTGCTCCAGGTAGCTTTCCAGGCTGCGGATCTGCTGGCTGATCGCCGACTGGGTGAGGTTCAGCGCCTCGGCGGCCTTGTGAAAACTGCCCAGGCGGGCAGCGGCTTCAAAGCCACGCAGGGCATTCAGGGGCGGCCAGTGCTTGAGCATGATCGATAAGCCTTTCTAATCAGAAATACGCTAAATCTATCGTTAGTCCACGCCCATTCATAGCCATATCATGGGCACCAACACCCGCAACGGCGGGCTTCGTTGATAAAAATCACTAATACATTGGAGCTAACCATGGACCTGTCCATCGCCAGCGGCTGGCGCATGCCCGCCGAATGGGCCCGCCACGCCGCCACCTGGATGATCTGGCCGCACAACCAAGCCTTGTGGGAGTCCGGTTGGCGCGTGACCCTGGCCGACGTACAGCGCGACTACGCCCGGGTCGCCAGCGCCATCGCCCGTTTCGAGCCGGTGAAGATGGTCGTCGCGCCGTCCGCCATGGCCAGCGCCCGCGCCCTGTGCGGCGCCGGTATCGAGCTGATCGAACTGGCCGTGGACGACAGTTGGTGCCGCGACAGCGGGCCGACCTTCATCGCTCACCCGCAACACGGCCTGGCCGGCCTGAGCTGGCGCTTCAACGCCTGGGGAGGCAAGTCCGAGCACGGCCTGGACCGCAGCCTCGGTCGGCGCATCCTCGAACACCTGGGCCTGGAAGGCTTCAGCACGCCACTGTGCAACGAAGGCGGCGCCATTCATGTAGACGGCGAAGGCACCCTGATCACCACCGAGTCGGTGCTGCTCAACCCCAACCGCAACCCCGGCCTGAGCAAGGCGGACTTCGAGGAGTGCTTCGCCCGTCTGCTGGGCATCCGCAAGACCATCTGGCTGCCCGGCGATCCGCAGTATGTCACCGGCGACATGACCGATGGCCACGTCGACGGGGTCTGCGCCTTCGCCCGGCCCGGCGTGCTGCTGGTCGATGCCACCCACGAGCAAGGCTCGGTCTACGCCGACGTCGCCCGGGAAAACCGCCGCGCCCTGGAGCTGGCTCGCGACGCCCAGGGCCGGCGCTTCGAGCTGCTCGACCTGTTTGAGGCCAGCGCCGCAGTGGACAAGGACGCCGAAGTGTTCTGCGCCTCCTACACCAACTTCTACCTGGCCAACGGCGCAGTGATCATGCCGGCCTATGGCATCGACGCCGACCAGGCCGCCGCCCGTCAGTTGGCCCTGGCCTTCCCCGACCGCGAGATCGTGCCGGTGCGTATCGACCACATCGCCCACGGCGGCGGCGGTATCCACTGCATCACCCAGCAACAACCGGCCTGGCCTGTGACGGAGGACCGCCCATGAGCCTGCTGCGCATCGCCACCACGCAGATGAGTTGCGACTGGAACCTTGCGGCCAACCTCGACCGCGCCGAGCAAGTGGTGCGCCAGGCCGCCGCCCGGGGTGCACAGGTAATCCTGTTGCAGGAGCTGTTCGCTACGCCGTATTTCTGCATCGAGCAGTGCCACAGCCACCAGGCGCTGGCCCAGGACTATCAGGACAGCCCCCTGCTGCGCCGCTTCGCCGCGCTGGCCAAAGAGCTGGGGGTGGTGCTGCCACTGAGCTGGTACGAGCGCGCCGGCAACGCCTTCTTCAATTCGCTGACCGTGGCCGACGCCGACGGTCGCCTGCTGGGGATCTACCGCAAGACCCACATCCCCAACGCCATCGGCTACCAGGAAAAGGAATACTTCAGCCCCGGCGATACCGGTTTCAAGGTCTGGGACACCGCCTTCGGCCGCCTGGGCATCGGCATCTGCTGGGACCAATGGTTCCCGGAAACCGCGCGCTGCCTGGCGCTGCTCGGCGCCGAGGTGCTGCTGTTCCCGACGGCCATCGGCTCGGAGCCCGGTGCCGCCGAACTGGACTCACGCGACCACTGGCAGATGGCGATGCGTGGCCATGCCGCAGCCAACCTGCTGCCGGTGGTGGCCGCCAACCGCGTCGGCCAGGAAGTGGCGCGCAGCGACGAGCACCTGTCGATGCGTTTCTATGGTTCCTCGTTCATCTGCGACCACAAGGGCGCGATGCTCGCCGAAGCCGATCGCGACAGCAGCGGCGTATGGCTGCACGACCTGGATCTGGCGCGCATGCGTGAAGACCGCCTGAGCTGGGGCGTCTACCGCGACCGCCGTCCCGAGCTGTACGCACCGTTGATGACCCTCGACGGCCGCACCCCACAACCGACGAGGGCCTGAGCCATGCCACGCCGTCCATCACAACTGTTCGCCGCCCTCGCCCTGGCCTGCTGCGCGTCCGTCGCCCAGGCACAGCAGGAAGCCCTGCGCCTGTACAACTGGGCCGACTACTTTGCCGAGGACACCCTCAAGCGCTTCACCGCCGAAACCGGCATCCCGGTGATCTACGACGTCATGGACGGCAGTGAAGTGCTCGAGGCCAAGCTGATGTCCGGGCCCAGCGGCTACGACCTGGTGTTTCCCGGCGACACCGTGGCCGAGCGCCTGATGCGCGCCGGCAGCCTGCAGCCGCTCGACCGCCAGCAACTGACCGCGCTGGACGACATCGACCCCGGCCTGCGCGCCCTGCACGCACGCTATCCCAAGGCCAGCGAGGCGACAGTGCCCTACACCTGGGGCACCATCGGCCTGACCTTCAATGCCGCCAAGATCCGCGAGCGCATGCCCGACGCACCGCTGGACAGCCTCGACCTGCTGTTCAAACCGGAGCTGGCCGCCAGGTTCGCCGATTGCGGCATCTCGATGATCGACTCGCCCGACGAAGTGCTCGCCGTGGTGCTCCACTATCTGGGGCGTGAACCCCGCAGCGCCAGGCGCGAAGACCTGGCTGCCGCCAGCGAGCTGCTCAAGTCGATCCGGCCCTACGTGCGCAAGTTGCAGTCGCAGCCGGTGACCGAGCTGGTCAACGAGAACACTTGCCTGTCGCTGGGCTACAGCGGCGACGTGATCCAGGCCCAGCGCACTGCCGAGGCCGCAGGCAAGGTCATCGACTTCCAATACCGCGTGCCGCGCGAAGGCACCACGGTATGGATGGACACCATGGCGATCCCCGCCGATGCACGCCATCCGGAGTACGCCTATCGTTTCATCAACTTCGTGATGCGCCCGGAAAACATGGCCGCGATCAGCAACTTCACCGGCTACCCCACGGCCAGCGCCAAGGCCCGTCCGCTGGTGGACGCGCGCATGCGCGACAACCCCGACATCTACCTCGATGCCGCCACCTATGCCCGGCTGATTCCGGGCAAGGATATTCCCCAGGCCGACATGCGTGCGCGCATGCGCGTCTGGACCCGTTTCAAGACTGCCCAGGACTGACCCATGCCAACCCGTCGTACCTTCCTCCAGCACCTGTCGATCGCCGCCGGCCTCGGCGCCGCCGCAAGCATCGGCCTGCCGCTGGGCAGCGCCCGCGCCAGCGAGGCGGGCCGCTGGTTCATGCCCGACGAGGGCGAGCCGCAGCGGTGCGCCTACCTCGCCTTCGGCGCCCAGGACGCGATCTGGGAAGACTTCACCGAAGACGTGCAGGCGGCGCTGGGCCGCATCGCCCGCGCCATCGCCAACTACCAGCCAGTGACGGTGTTCTGCCGCGAGGACGAGCGCGACCTGGCCGAGGAACACTGCGCCAGCCACAACACCACGTTCGTGATCACTGAGCTGGACGACATCTGGATGCGCGACATCGGCGCCAACTTCGTGGTCGACGACGATGGCGAGCTGGGCGCGGTGGATTTCAACTTCAACGGCTGGGGCGGCAAGCAACGGCACCGCTTCGACGCGAAGCTGGCCAAGCAGGTGGCCACGCGGGCGAACGCTGCCTACCAGCGCAGCGAACTGGTCGGCGAAGGCGGCGGTATCGAGGTCGATGGCCATGGCACCGGAATCATGACCGAGAGCAGCTGGATCAACGGCAACCGCAACCCCGGCTGGAGCAAGGCCGAAGTCGAGCAGGAGCTCAAGGCGCGCCTGGGCCTGCGCAAGATCATCTGGCTGCCGGGCATCAAGGGCAAGGACATCACTGACGCGCATGTGGACTTCTATGCGCGCTTCGTGCGCCCCGGCGTGGTGCTGGCCAACCTCGACACCGACCCCGATTCCTATGACCACGCAGTGACGCTGCGGCATCTGGAGATACTCAAGCAGGCCACCGATGCCGAGGGTCGGGCGTTGCAGGTGCACACCGTGTCGCCGCCGCTGAAACCACGCAAGAGTGCATTCAACAAGGGCAACCCGGATTTCGCGGCGGGGTATATCAATTATTTCGTGATAAACGGTGCGGTCATCGCCCCGCAGTTCGGCGACCGCGAGGCCGATGAAAAGGCCCGGGCGTTGTTGGCCGAGTTGTATCCGGATCGGGACGTGGTGCAGTTGGATATCGATGCCATCGCGGCGGGAGGTGGCGGCATCCATTGTGTGACCAGCCATTGTCCAGCGGTGTGAGTACCGGCCCTATCGCGGGGCAAGCCCGATCCCACAGACCCCGATGCATTCAGGTTCTGTGGGAGCGGGCTTGCCCCGCGATAGGGCCGGCACAGACACCCTATTCATTTGCAAACCCGATCAATCACAAAGAAAAACAAACTTCTCAAATGAGCCCCGGGCAGTGATGCTGTCGCGATCCACTTCGCCTCCCGGAGAACAACAATGAACGAAGTCGCCATCGTCGCCGCCACCCGTACTGCCATCGGCAGTTTCCAGGGCACCCTGGCCAATGTCTCGGCCATCGACCTCGGTGCTGCGGTGATCAAGCGCCTGTTGGAGCAGACCGGCCTTGACCCCGCGCAAGTCGACGAGGTGATCCTCGGCCAGGTGCTGACCGCAGGCGCCGGCCAGAACCCCGCCCGCCAGGCCGCGGTCAAGGCCGGCCTGCCCCACGCGGTGCCGGCGCTGACCCTGAACAAGGTCTGCGGTTCGGGCCTCAAGGCCCTGCATCTGGCGGCCCAGGCGATCCGCTGCGGCGACGCCGAGGTGGTGATCGCCGGCGGCCAGGAGAACATGAGCCTGGCGCCGTACGTGCTGCCCTCGGCCCGCACCGGCCAGCGCATGGGCCATGGCCAACTGGTCGATACCATGATCACCGATGGCCTGTGGGACGCCTTCAACGACTACCACATGGGCATCACCGCCGAGAACCTGGTGGACAAGTACGCCATCTCCCGCGAACAGCAGGACGCCTTTGCCGCCGAGTCTCAGCGCAAGGCCGTGGCGGCTATCGAAGGCGGTCGTTTCAAGGACGAGATCACCCCCATCCACATCCCGCAGAAAAAAGGCGATGCGCTGGTGTTCGACACCGACGAACAACCTCGCCCAGGCACCAGCGCCGAATCGCTGGGCAAGCTGCGTGCAGCCTTCAAGAAAGACGGCAGCGTCACCGCTGGCAACGCCTCGAGCCTCAACGATGGCGCCGCTGCCGTGCTGCTGATGAGCGTCGACAAGGCCAAGGCCCTGGGCCTGCCGGTGCTGGCCAGGATCACCGGCTACGCCAGTGCCGGTGTAGACCCGGCGATCATGGGCATCGGCCCGGTCTCGGCGACCCAGCGCTGCCTGCAGAAGGCGGGCTGGCAGTTGTCCGACCTGGACCTGATCGAGGCCAACGAAGCCTTCGCGGCCCAGGCCCTGGCAGTGGGCAAGGAGCTGGCCTGGGATGCGGCGAAGGTCAACGTCAACGGCGGTGCCATCGCCCTGGGCCACCCGATTGGCGCCTCGGGTTGCCGGGTGCTGGTGACCTTGTTGCACGAGATGATCAAGCGTGATGCGAAGAAAGGCCTGGCGACGTTGTGCATCGGTGGTGGCCAGGGTGTCGCGTTGACGATCGAGCGATGAGTCTGGGGTGAGTGCTGCGCAGGCGAGCCCGCGAAGCACTCACCGCTAATCTCAGAATCTTTCATCCAGGATCGCCGGCAAGCTCAGCTCCCTGACAAAGCTGGCCGGCGACAGTGACAGGATCATCCTGACCACCTGCACCACATCGTGCACCGGTATCAGTTGCCCTTCCCCACGCCGCGCAGCCTCAGCAACCGGCACCTCCAGGCCGTCCTCGGTATTGAGATAGCCAAGGTTCAGGCAGGTCACGCCAAGACGCCGATCGCGGTAGCCCTCGCGCAGGGCGTCGGCGATGCCTTGCAGGGCGAACTTGCTGGCACCGAAGGTCACCTCAGGGCGCCCGCTGCGCGGCAGGCCCGAGGTTGAGCCGGTCAGCAGGATGCGTGGGTGCTGGCTTTGCAGCAACAGGGGCAGCAGACGCTTGATCAGCAGGATGGTCGCCGTGATGTTGCAACCGACCATGGTTTCAATCTGGGCGTCCTGATCGTCGAGAAAATCGTAGGCGGGGTGGAACGCCAGGGGCTCCCAGATGCCCAGGTTGTAGATCAGGGTGTCGATGCCTTGATCGGCCACAGCCTTGGTGATGGTGGCGACGGCAGTTGCGGGTTGAGTGAGGTCGGCTTCGATCCAGCGGGTGTCGATACCAGCGATGACGGGGACATGCGGGGGGATGGCGCGGGCGACGCCGATCAGGGTGTCACCGGGGTTGCCCAGGCCTTGCATCAGGGCCTTGCCCAGCCCTTTGCTGGCGCCGATTACCAGGGTCTTCATCAATAACTCCATTTATCGAGATTTGGGGAAAGAGGCCGGGACAGCGGTGACCTTTTCGCGGGCAAGCCCGCTCCTACAGGCCCTGCGGCTCGGAAGACTGTGGAGTACCTGTAGGAGCGGGCTTGCCCGCGAAAAGGTCACCGCTGTCCCGGCCTCTTTCCCCAAATCTCGATAAATGGAGTTATTGATGAAGACCCTGGT
>NZ_JBNFMU010000199.1:0-6564 GCF_049942315.1 Pseudomonas wayambapalatensis | reverse complement strand
CCCTTGTAGGAGCGGGCTTGCCCGCGAATGAAGCACCATCGCCCCTAGCAAGGCACAAAAATGGGGCCCCTGAGGGCCCCATCCTTGTGCAACAAAAACCGGCTTACTGCGCCAGCTTCTTGTGCCGTACCCGGTGCGGCTGGGCAGCAGCGTCGCCCAGGCGTTTCTTGCGATCGGCTTCGTACTCGGTGTAGTTGCCCTCGAAGAACACCACGTTCGAGTCGTCCTCGTAAGCCAGGATGTGGGTCGCCACGCGGTCCAGGAACCAACGGTCGTGGGAAATCACGATGGCGGCGCCCGGGAAGTCCAGCAGGGCTTCCTCCAGCGAACGCAGGGTCTCGACGTCCAGGTCGTTGGACGGTTCGTCGAGCAGCAGAACGTTGCCGCCCTCTTTCAGGGTCAGTGCCAGGTGCAGACGGCCACGCTCACCACCGGAGAGGTCCTTGACGAACTTCTGCTGGTCGCCGCCCTTGAAGTTGAAACGGCCCACATAAGTGCGCGACGGGATCTCGTAGTTGCCGATGCGGATCTGGTCGGAACCGTCGGAGATCTGCTGGAACACGGTCTTGCTGCCGTCCAGGTCCTCGCGGCTCTGGTCGACGCAGGCCAGTTGCACGGTTTCACCGATCTCGATGCTGCCCGAGTCCGGCTGTTCCTTGCCCATCAGCATGCGGAACAGGGTCGACTTACCGGCGCCGTTACCGCCGATAACGCCGACGATGGCGCCTTTTGGCATGGAGAACGACAGGTTGTCGATCAGCACGCGGTCGCCATAGCCCTTGGAGACGTTCTTGAACTCGATGACCTTGTCGCCCAGGCGCGGACCTGCCGGGATGTAGATCTCGTTGGTCTCGCTGCGCTTCTGGAACTCCTGCGACTGCATCTCTTCGAAACGCTGCAGGCGAGCCTTGGACTTGGACTGGCGGGCCTTGGCGCCTTTGCGCACCCACTCCAGTTCCTCTTTCATGGCCTTCTCGTGGGCGCTCTGCTGCTTGGATTCCTGCGCCAGACGTTCCGACTTGGCCTCCAGCCAGCCCGAGTAGTTGCCTTCGTACGGGATGCCCGCGCCGCGGTCCAGTTCGAGGATCCAGCCGGCGACGTTGTCGAGGAAGTAACGGTCGTGGGTAATGGCGACCACGGTGCCAGGGAAGTCGTGCAGGAAGCGCTCCAGCCAGGCCACCGAGTCGGCGTCCAGGTGGTTGGTCGGTTCGTCCAGCAGCAGCATGTCAGGGGCCGACAGCAGCAGGCGGCACAGGGCCACACGACGCTTCTCGCCACCAGACAGGTGCTCGATGCGCGCATCCCAGGCCGGCAGGCGCAGAGCGTCGGCAGCGACGTCCAGCTGACGCTCCAGGTTGTGACCGTCAGCGGCCTGCAGGATGGCTTCGAGCTTGGCCTGTTCGGCGGCCAGCTTGTCGAAGTCGGCATCCGGGTCGGCGTAGGCGGCGTAGACCTCGTCCAGGCGCGCCTGGGCGTCCTTGATCACGCTGACCGCTTCCTCGACCACTTCACGCACGGTCTTGTTCGGGTCCAGCTGGGGCTCCTGCGGCAGGTAGCCGACATTGATGTCGGGCATCGGACGGGCTTCGCCGTCGAATTCCTTGTCGACACCCGCCATGATCCGCAGCAGCGTGGACTTACCGGCGCCGTTCAGGCCCAGCACGCCGATCTTGGCGCCGGGGAAGAACGACAGGGAGATGTTCTTGAGAATTTCCCGCTTCGGCGGCACGACCTTGCTCAGCCGATGCATGGTGTAGACGTATTGAGCCAAAACCAAGCCCTCTATATGGATAGGTAAAGACATCGACGAGCGCCCTGAACGGGTCAGGGCGATCTGTATTCGAGGTGTCGTTGAACAAAGCTGGCCATTCTACGCCAAGTCTTGGTGAATGGCTGCCATGTGCAGGATCTGCACGTCGGCATTGCGCGAGCGATCAGACGTGACGCTGCTTGCCCTTGCCGCGCGGCAGGCGCGACCGCCCGCTTTCTTCGGCCAGGCGCGCGGCCCAGGCGGCCTTGACGCTGAAACCGCCGGTGCGGGCCGGGGTCTCGACGGTCTTGCCGGCCGGCTTGCTCGCCGGTTTGCTCACAACCTTCGCTGCAGGTTTCACCTCGGCGGCAACAACCGCGACTTCGGCCGGCTCGAGCGCAGCCTTGGCCGACTTGCGCAGCTCGGCCAGCGACGGCGTCTTGCGCTGGGCAGCCGCCGCGTCGGGCTTGGCAAACGAGCGCTGGCAGGACTTGCAGGATACGTCGTCGGCCACGGCAGTGCTGACCAAAGTCTGACTGCTGCGCCCACAGGCGGAATCGAGGCCATTGGTGGAATAGTGGGTAACCAAACCGTGCTTCTCCGATGCATTGACTATGAAACGGCCGGCATTCTCGCACAGGTTGCAGGGGCTTGCCGAACACCCGGCCGGTGCCGGGACGAGACATATCGGCTGGCACTTTGCCATAATCCAAGGCATGCTAGGGTCCGTCTGAAATGTTTCTGCGCGAAGGCCAGACAAGGCGAAACGGGGAGGAGGAAGCGCAGTGTACTGGAGTACATGAGCATTCCGAGCCACGTTTCAACGCAGTATGGGCGAGTGCAGATACATATCAGACAGAGCCTAGCCGCTTTCGTATGTCCGGCCTTATAGTGCGCCACGGCGGCATGCCGCGTGCATGATCCCCCCTGCCTTCGCCAGCCCAATCGCAGGACCAACGCTTGACCAACTTCACCCGACCGCCCATCCAGCGCCCTGCGCCGCCTGCTTCGTTGCGAGGCTCGCTCAAGGGTGCGCTTGCCCTGCTGGCCCTGGTCCTGCTGGGGCTGTTGTTCTGGCAACTGTTCTCGCAGTTCCGCCACACACAGGCCGACCTGCGCCAGCAAAGCGTGGCGACGAGTGCGGAACTGGCCCACCACCTGACCCTGAACATGGCGCTCAAGGCGCAGCAGGCCATGAATCTGCTGCAGCCCTACGTCAAGCCGCCGTCGCCTGCGGCCCTGCCGGCGCTGCTGCAGACACTCAGGGGACGCTTGCCGGCCTTGCGTGGCCTGGCCTGGCTGGACAGCAACGGGCAAATCCGCGGCGACAGCCTGCGCGACAGCCCCGACCGCCAAACGATCGACGGCCTGGTACGTCTGAACCAGGGTAACGCCTACTTCTATGGTAATTCGAGCGACAACCAGCTGGTCTACCTGCTGCTGCGCCAGCCCACCGAACAAGATCGCGGCTACTGGCTGCTGCGCCTGTCCGCCGACTACTACCAGGAGCTGACCAGCAAGCTCAACACACAGTTCCACCCGCTCTGGCTGCTGGAAAACAGCCGTGACGGCGCAGTGATCGAGCGCAGCGGTGTCGCCCACGCCAACCCATCGGCGCTGCACAGCGTGCTGCTGGCCTTCATCGACAACAGTACCTGGCAGGTCCGCGGCCTGCACGACCCGGCCTCGGCCCGCGATAAACTGTTGCCGGCCCTGCTGGGCAAGAGCCTGCTGGTGCTGTTCTGCGCCCTGCTGCCGGGCCTCGCGTTGATCAACATGCGCCGTCGCCAGCGTGCCTTGCAGGACGATCGCCGACGCTATCAGGATATCTTCGAGAGCACCGGCGTGGCCCTGTGCGTGCTTGACCTGTCGAGCCTGCCTGGCCAGCTTGATCGCTACCACCTGCGCAACCTCGCCGCGCTCAAGCAGAGCCTGGCACTGGAGCCGAGCCTGCGCCGCAACCTGCTGCAGGAACTGAAGATCACCGAGATCAACGAAGTTGCACGCCAGTTGCTCAACGTGACCTGCAACGAGGGCGCCTGGCAGCGGTTGATCGAGGGCAGCGGCGACGGCCGCGAGAGTATCGGCATGCAGTTGCTCGACGCCCTGATCGAACAGCGCGCGCAGTTCGAGCTGGAAGTACGCCTGCCCTCGCCACTGGGAGGCGAGCTGCACCTGTGGCTGATGGCCCGCCTGCCCCAGCAGCGGCGCGACTATCAGGCCGTGATCCTCAGCATCAGCGACATCACCAGCCGCAAGCAGGTCGAACTGTCGCTGCTCGAACGTGAAAGCTTCTGGTCGGACGTCGTGCGTACCGTACCCGACCAGCTCTACGTTCAGGACGTGCACAACCGGCGCATGATCTTCAGCAACCGCCACCTGGGGCAAACCCTGGGCTACGACCGCTCGGAGCTTGCGCAGATGGGCGATCACTTCTGGGAGCTGCTGCTGCACCCCGAGGATGCCGAGCACTACCGCAGCCTGCGCCAGCAACAGCGCGACAGCGGTCACAGCCAGTCGCTGCACTGCCAACTGCGCTTCCGCCACCGCGACGGCGGCTGGCGCTGCTACGACATCCGCGAGCAGGTCCTGGCCCGCGATGGCGAAGGCCAGGTCACGCGGATCATCGGCGTGGGCAAGGATGTCACGGTGCAGATCGAGGCCAGCCAGTCGCTGCGTGACAGCGAGCAGCGCTACCGGATGCTCGCCGAAAGCATCAGCGACGTGATCTTCTCCACCGACAACCAGTTGCAGCTCAACTACATCAGCCCCTCGGTGCAGACGGTGCTGGGCTATCCGGTGGACTACATCTTCGACAACGGCTGGCCATCGATCATCGCCAACCCCTCCCAGCTCAGTGGCATGCAGAGCCTCATGGAGCGAGTCAGCAAGGCGCTGGACGACCGCGAGCAACTGCGCCAGTTGCGCAGCCAACTGCCCACCCAGGTGTTCCTGTTCGACTGCCTGCGTGCCGACGGTCGCAAGATCCCCATCGAGCTGCGCCTGGTGCTGGTGTGGGACGACCACGAACACTTCGAAGGCGTGCTTGGGGTGGGGCGCGACATCAGCCAGCAGCGACGCGCCGAGAAAGACCTGCGCATGGCGGCGACGGTATTCGAGCACTCGACCTCGGCGATCCTGATCACCGACCCGGCCGGCTATATCGTCCAGGTCAACGAAGCCTTCAGCCGGGTCAGCGGCTATGCGCCCGATGAAGTACTCGACCAGCGCCCGAACATGCTCACCGTCGAAGGCCAGCAGGACGCGCACCTGGGCTATGTGCTCAAGCAACTGAACCAGCGCGGCACCTGGGAAGGCGAAGTGTGGCTCAAGCGCCGCAGCGGCGAGCACTATCCGGCCTGGGTCGGCATCACCGCGGTGCTCGACGATGAGCGCGACCTGGCCAGCTATGTGTGTTTCTTCACCGACATCAGCGAGCGCAAGGCCAGCGAGCAGCGCATCCACCGCCTGGCGTACTACGACGCCCTCACCCACCTGCCCAACCGCACGCTGTTCCAGGACCGCCTGCACACGGCATTGCAGCAGGCCGAGCGGCACAAGTCGTGGGTGGTGCTGATGTTCCTCGACCTCGACCGTTTCAAGCCGATCAACGACTCCCTCGGCCACGCCGCAGGCGATCGCATGCTCAAGGACATGGCCGAGCGCCTGCTGGCCTGTGTCGATGAAGACGACACCGTGGCGCGCATGGGCGGCGACGAGTTCACGCTGCTGCTGCAGTCGCGTACCAGCCGCGAAATGGCGCTGAACCGCGCCATTCATGTGGCCGAGAACATCCTCGCCAGCCTGGTGCGGCCATTCGTGCTGGAGAATCGCGAGTTCTTCGTCACCGCCAGTATCGGCATCGCCCTCAGCCCGCAGGACGGCAACGAGCTGAGCCAACTGATGAAGAACGCCGACACGGCGATGTACCACGCCAAGGAGCGCGGCAAGAACAACTTCCAGTTCTACCAGGCCGACATGAACGCCAGTGCCCTGGAGCGTCTGGAGCTGGAAAGCGACCTGCGCCACGCCCTGGAGCAGAACGAGTTCATGCTTTACTACCAGCCGCAGTTCAGCGGCGACGGCAAGCGCCTGACCGGCGCCGAGGCGCTGCTGCGCTGGCGCCATCCACGTCGCGGCCTGGTGCCGCCGGGCGACTTCATCCCGGTGATCGAGGAACTGGGCCTGGTGGTCGATGTCGGCGACTGGGTGTTGCGCGAGGCCAGTCGCCAGCTCAAGGCCTGGCACAAGGCCAAGGTGCGGGTGCCCAAGGTGTCGGTGAACATCTCGGCGCGGCAGTTCTCCGACGGCCAGCTGGGTACGCGGATCGCGACCATTCTCGAAGAAACCGGCCTGCCGCCGGCGTGCCTGGAGCTGGAGCTGACCGAAAGTATCCTGATGCGCGAGGTCAACGAGGCCATGCAGATCCTCGACAGCCTGAAGAACCTAGGCCTGAGCATCGCGGTGGACGACTTCGGCACGGGCTATTCGTCGCTCAACTACCTCAAGCAGTTCCCCATCGACGTGCTAAAGATCGACCGCACCTTCGTCGACGGCCTGCCCGAAGGCGAGCAGGATGCGCAGATCGCGCGGGCAATCATCGCCATGGCCCACAGCCTCAACCTGGCGGTGATCGCCGAAGGCGTGGAAACGCATGAACAGCTGGAGTTCCTGCGTGAGCACGGCTGCGACGAAGTCCAGGGCTACCTGTTCGGCCGGCCGATGCCGGCCAACCAGTTCGAGGCGCAGTTCAGCAACGAAACCTTGTTCATGTTCCAGTGATCGTGCTGCGACGCAGTCCCTGTAGGAGCGGG
>NZ_JBNFMU010000198.1:0-6689 GCF_049942315.1 Pseudomonas wayambapalatensis | reverse complement strand
TGGCCTATTCGCGGGCAAGCCCGCTCCCACAGGGAGATTGGGCTGGCCTTTAGATTCTGAACAAGACAGTTGCTCCAACAGGCCGGTTTACTCGGCCTTCAGGCTCTTCACGCCTTCTGAAGTCCCCAGCAGCAGCAAGTCTGCCGGACGCGCCGCGAACAGGCCGTTGGTGACCACGCCCACGATCGCATTGATCTGGCTTTCCAGCTCCACCGGGTTGGTGATCTGCAGGTTGTACACGTCGAGGATGACGTTACCGTTGTCGGTCACCACGCCTTCGCGGTACACCGGGTCGCCGCCCAGCTTGACCAGCTGGCGCGCCACGTGGCTGCGGGCCATCGGGATCACCTCGACCGGCAGCGGGAAGGCACCGAGCACCGGCACCAGCTTGCTGGCGTCGGCGATGCAGATGAAGGTCTTGGCCACTGCCGCGACGATCTTCTCGCGGGTCAGGGCCGCACCGCCGCCCTTGATCAGGTTCAGGTGCGCATCGCTCTCGTCGGCACCGTCGACGTAGAACTCCAGCTCGCTGACGCTGTTCAGCTCATAGACCGGAATGCCATGACCCTTCAGACGCTGTGCGGTGGCCTCGGAGCTGGCGACGGCGCCGTCGAAGGCGGTCTTGTGCTGGGCCAGGGCGTCGATGAAGAAGTTGGCGGTCGAACCGGTGCCGACGCCGACGACGCTCTTTTCATCCAGCTTGGGCAGAATGAAGTCGACAGCGGCCTGGGCGACGGCCTGTTTGAGTTGGTCCTGGGTCATGCGGGCTCCGAGAGGGGCGGGAGGTTTTCTGAAGTCGCCTAGTATAACGAGTCCGGCGGCTTTGCTGTGGTCGCCCGACAGGGCGCTGGGGTAGACTTCCAGCCCTTGTCCCGCGGCCCAGTGATGTTTCCAAGATGCTCGAACAGTACGTCAAGAAGATCCTCACCTCGCGCGTCTACGACGTCGCTGTCGAAACCCCGCTGCACAACGCCGGGCAACTGAGCAAGCGCCTGGGCAACCAGATCCTGCTCAAGCGCGAGGACCTGCAGCCGGTGTTCTCCTTCAAGATCCGCGGGGCGTACAACAAGCTGGCGCAACTGAGCGCCGAAGAGCTGGCGCGCGGCGTGGTCACCGCCTCTGCCGGCAACCATGCCCAGGGCGTGGCCCTGGCTGCGCGGGAGTTGGGCATCAAGGCGACCATCGTGATGCCCAAGACCACGCCGGAGATCAAGGTCGAGGGTGTGCGCTCGCGTGGCGGCAAGGTGGTGCTGCACGGCGACTCCTTCCCCGAGGCGCTGGCCTATTCGCTGAAGCTGGTCGAGGAGAAGGGCTTCGTCTACATCCATCCCTACGACGATCCCCACACCATCGCCGGGCAGGGCACCGTGGCCATGGAAATTTTGCGCCAGCACCCGGGCCGCCTGGACGCGATCTTCGTGCCGGTCGGCGGTGGCGGGCTGATTGCCGGGATCGCAGCCTATGTGAAGTACCTGCGCCCCGAGATCAAGGTGATCGGTGTCGAGCCCGACGATTCCAATTGCCTGCAGGCCGCCATGGCTGCGGGCGAGCGTGTGGTGTTGCCGCAGGTGGGGCTGTTCGCCGACGGTGTCGCGGTGGCGCAGATCGGCCAGCACACCTTCGATATCTGCAAGGATCATGTCGATGAGGTGGTCACTGTCAGCACCGATGAGATCTGCGCAGCAATCAAGGATATCTACGACGATACCCGCTCGATCACCGAGCCTGCCGGCGCTCTTGGCGTGGCGGGCATCAAGAAGTACGTCGAGTTGACCGGTGTCTCGGGGCAGACGCTGGTGGCCATCGACTCCGGTGCCAACGTCAACTTCGATCGCCTGCGTCACGTGGCCGAGCGCGCCGAGCTGGGCGAAAAGCGCGAGGCGATCATCGCCGTGACCATCCCGGAGCGTCCGGGCAGCTTCAAGGCCTTCTGCGAGGCTATCGGCAAGCGCCAGATCACTGAGTTCAACTACCGTTACCACGCCGACAAAGAGGCGCACATCTTCGTCGGCGTGCAGACCCATCCAGAGACCGACCCGCGCGCCGCCCTGGTTCAGCACCTGACCGAGCAGGGCTTCCCGGTAACCGACCTGACCGACAATGAACTGGCCAAGTTGCATATCCGTCACATGGTCGGCGGCCACTCGGCGGCGGCCAGCGATGAGCTGGTGCTGCGTTTCGAGTTCCCTGAGCGTCCGGGGGCGCTGTTCAACTTCCTCAACAAGCTGGGCGGGCGCTGGAACATCTCGATGTTCCACTACCGCAACCACGGCGCGGCGGATGGTCGTGTGGTGGCTGGGCTGCAGGTGCCGGATGACGAGCGTCACCTGGTGCCCGAGGCGCTGGCCAAGATCGGCTATCCCTACTGGGATGAAACCGATAACCCGGCGTACAAGCTGTTCCTGGGTTGAGCGGCTACGCTTGGCATGAAGGCAACGCCTTACCTGTAGGCGCGGGCTTGTCCCGCGATGAGGCCGAAAAAAGTCTTTCAAGGACCCGCACGCGATGGAACACCTGACCACCCTCAAGACCCTGCATATCCTCGCCACCGCACTGTTGATCCTCGGTGCGCTGGGCCTGGCGACCTGGACCTTGCGTGCCCGCCGCCAGGGCGATGCCGAGGCCTACGCCAAACTGCTGCGTCGGCCGCTGGTATTCGTCTGGCTGGTGATGGGGCTGTGCCTGCTGAGCATGCCGTTCACCGGCTGGTGGCTGGTGCACCTGGTCGGCTGGCCGTTGGGCCAGACCTGGGTGCTGGCCTCCAGCATCCTCTATACCCTGGGCGCTTTCGCCGTGTGGTGGCTGCTGGTGCGGCTGAACCGTCTGCGCAAGGCCGAACCTGCCGGGCTGCGTCTGACGCTGGCGCTGGCGGTGTTCAGTGGGGTGTGCTTCCTGTCGATTGCAGGATTGATGGGGGCCAAGCCGGTCTGATGCGTCTGCGGGGCCCTTTTCACGGGTAAACCCATGAAGAGAGCCCCGCGTCAATCGCGTAACGAAATCACCGGCCAGCCGCGCCGCTCGGCCTCTGCACGCAGCTTCGGGTCCGGGTCCACCGCCACCGAGTGCGTCACCTGCTCCAGCAACGGCAGATCATTCAGCGAATCGCTGTAGAAGTAGCTGTCTTCCAGGTCGTAGCCGTTCTCCAGCATCCAGCGCTTCAGGCGCGTCACCTTGCCTTCACGGAAACAGGGTATATCGGTGCTACGCCCGGTGTAGCGCTCGCCATCACGCTCGCATTCGGTGGCCAGCAGGGTACGCACGCCCAGGCGGCGGGCGATGGGCGCGGTGACGAAGCGGTTGGTGGCAGTGATGATCACCAGCTTGTCGCCAGCCTCGCGGTGCTGCTGTAGCAGGGCGAGCGCCTTGGGCAGGATGATCGGCTCGATGCAGTCGCGCATGAATTCGCGGTGCCATTGGTCGAGCTGGGCAGGTTCGGTGGCGGCGAAGATCTCCATCGAGAACGCCAGGTAGGCCTGCAGGTCCAGGGTGCCGTTGAGGTAATCCTGATAGAAGGCGTCGTTGCGTTGCTTGTAGGCGATGGGGTCGAGGATGCCCCGCTCACACAGGTAGTCACCCCAGGCGTGATCGCTGTCGCCGCCGAGGAGGGTATTGTCCAGGTCGAATAAAGCCAGGCGCATGGGTTTTCTCGCAGAAGCCTCCGGGAAGAAGTCCCGCAGAATACGGAGTTTTCACCTCGCTGCACATAAGCTATGGCGGGTGCGTTGCTGCGCTCGCAAGCTTTGTGGAACAATGCGGTGACATGCGTTTTCGAGGTTGCTGCCGTGATCGACCCGGATGGTTTTCGCCCCAATGTCGGGATCATTCTCACGAATGATGCCGGGCAGGTGCTATGGGCTCGGCGGATCAACCAGGATGCCTGGCAGTTTCCACAGGGTGGCATCAACCCTGACGAAACCCCAGAAGATGCCCTGTACCGCGAGCTGAACGAAGAAGTTGGCCTGGAACGCGAGGATGTGGAAATTCTTGCCTGCACCCGAGGCTGGTTGCGTTATCGTTTACCCCAGCGCCTGGTCCGCACGCACAGCCAGCCGCTGTGCATCGGCCAGAAGCAGAAGTGGTTCCTGCTGCGGCTGGTAAGCAACGAACAGCGGGTGCGGATGGACCTGACCGGAAAACCGGAATTCGATGGCTGGCGCTGGGTCAGCTACTGGTATCCGCTGGGTCAGGTGGTGACATTCAAGCGCGAGGTGTATCGCCGCGCCCTGAAAGAGCTAGCCCCGCGCCTGTTGACGCGCGACTGACGACGGAGTCCGACCCCGAGCCATGCTCAATACGCTGCGCAAGATCGTCCAGGAAGTGAACTCCGCCAAAGATCTCAAGACGGCGTTGGGTATCATTGTCTTGCGCGTCAAGGAGGCCATGGGCAGCCAGGTATGCTCGGTCTACCTGCTCGACCCGGAGACCAACCGTTTCGTGCTGATGGCCACCGAAGGCCTGAACAAGCGCTCGATCGGCAAGGTCAGCATGGCCCCCAACGAAGGCCTGGTCGGCCTGGTCGGCACCCGCGAGGAGCCGCTGAACCTCGAGAACGCGGCGGATCACCCGCGCTACCGCTACTTCGCCGAAACCGGCGAGGAACGCTTCGCCTCCTTCCTTGGTGCCCCCATCATCCACCACCGTCGCGTGGTCGGGGTACTGGTGATCCAGCAGAAGGAGCGGCGCCAGTTCGATGAAGGCGAAGAAGCCTTCCTGGTGACCATGAGCGCCCAGCTCGCCGGGGTTATCGCCCACGCCGAGGCCACCGGCTCGATACGCGGCCTGGGCCGCCAGGGCAAGGGTATCCAGGAAGCACGTTTCGTCGGTGTACCGGGCTCGCCGGGCGCTGCCGTCGGCCGCGCAGTGGTCATGCTGCCGCCTGCCGACCTCGAAGTGGTCCCGGACAAGACCGTCGAAGACATCGACGGCGAGCTCAAACTCTTCAACAACGCCCTCGAAGGGGTGCGCGCCGACATGCGCAAGCTGTCGGCGAAGCTTGCGACCCAGCTGCGCCCCGAAGAGCGTGCGCTGTTCGATGTGTACCTGATGATGCTCGAAGATGCCGCCCTCGGTGGCGAAGTGGCCGAGGTCATCAAGACCGGCCAGTGGGCCCAGGGCGCGCTGCGCCAGGTGGTCGGCGAGCACGTCAGCCGCTTCGAGCTGATGGATGACGATTACCTGCGCGAGCGCGCCTCGGACGTCAAGGACCTCGGCCGCCGCCTGCTGGCCTACCTGCAGGAGGCCCGCTCGCAGACGCTGGTCTACCCCGACAACACCATCCTGGTCAGCGAGGAGCTGACCCCGGCGATGCTCGGCGAAGTGCCGGAAGGCAAGCTGGTCGGCCTGGTGTCGGTTTTGGGCTCGGGCAACTCCCACGTGGCGATCCTGGCCCGGGCCATGGGCATCCCGACGGTGATGGGCCTGGTCGACCTGCCGTATTCCAAGGTCGATGGCATCGAGATGATTCTCGACGGCTACAAGGGCGAGGCCTACACCAACCCCAGCGATGTGCTGCGCAAGCAGTACAGCGACGTGGTCGAGGAAGAACGCCAGTTGGCCCAGGGGCTCGATGCCCTGCGCGAGCTGCCGTGCATCACCCCCGACGGCCACCGCATGCCGCTGTGGGTCAACACCGGTCTGCTGGCCGACGTGGCCCGGGCCCAGCAGCGTGGCGCCGAGGGCGTGGGCCTTTACCGCACCGAAGTGCCGTTCATGATCAACCAGCGCTTCCCCAGCGAAAAGGAACAGCTGGCGATCTACCGCGAGCAATTGGCGGCCTTCCACCCGCTGCCGGTGACCATGCGCACGCTGGACATCGGCGGTGACAAGGCGCTGTCCTACTTCCCGATCAAGGAAGAAAACCCCTTCCTCGGCTGGCGCGGCATTCGCGTCACCCTCGACCACCCGGAAATCTTCCTGGTACAGACCCGCGCCATGCTCAAGGCCAGCGAGGGGCTGAACAACCTGCGTATCCTGCTGCCGATGATCTCTGGCATCCATGAGCTGGAAGAGGCGCTGCACCTGATCCACCGTGCCTGGGGCGAAGTGCGTGACGAAGGCACCGATGTGCCGATGCCCCCGGTTGGCGTGATGGTGGAGATTCCGGCTGCCGTTTACCAGACCAAGGAACTGGCGCGTCAGGTCGACTTCCTCTCGGTCGGCTCCAACGACCTCACGCAGTACCTGCTGGCGGTCGATCGCAACAACCCGCGGGTCGCCGACCTGTACGACTACCTCCATCCCGCGGTGCTGCAAGCCTTGCAGACCGTGGTGCGCGATGCCCACGCCGAAGGCAAGCCGGTGAGTATCTGCGGCGAGATGGCCGGTGATCCGGCAGCGGCGATCCTGCTCATGGCGATGGGCTTCGACAGCCTGTCGATGAACGCCACCAACCTGCCGAAGGTGAAGTGGATGCTGCGTCAGATCAACATGAGCAAGGCCCGCGAGCTGCTGACCGAAGCCATGACCCATGACAACCCGCAGGTTATCCACAGCTCGTTGCAACTGGCGCTGAAGAACTTGGGGCTGGCGCGGATGATCGGACCTAACAAGAGCCTCTGATGGTTCACAGGCCCCTTCGCGGGCAAGACCACTCCCCCAAGGGTGGGATTGCCCCTTCAAGATCAGAAGAGCACACATCTTAACCCCAATCACACTCCAAGATCCGGGGGGGGGGGGGGTGGTTGGGGAGG
>NZ_JBNFMU010000197.1:0-83272 GCF_049942315.1 Pseudomonas wayambapalatensis | reverse complement strand
TGCCGCCCTGAACGATGCCGAACAGTGCCGCGGTGTTGTCGCCGTGGGCGTTCTTCGAGCGCTGGGCCCAGCGCAGCGACAGCTCCATGGAGGTGCGCGCCACGTCGTGCTCGGCCGGATATGGCGTGCACTCGTCGAAGATCATCACGATGTCCGAGCCCAGGTCACGCTGTACCTGCATCGACTCTTCGGGGCCCATGAACACCTTGGAGCCGTCTACCGGCGAGGCGAAGGTCACGCCCTCTTCCTTGATCTTGCGCATCGCACCCAGGCTGAACACCTGGAAGCCGCCGGAGTCGGTGAGGATCGGGCCTTTCCACTGCATGAAGTCGTGCAGGCCGTTGTGCTTCTTGATCACCTCGGTGCCCGGGCGCAGCCACAGGTGGAAGGTGTTGCCCAGGATGATCTCGGCGCCAATGGCCTCGATGTCCCGCGGCAGCATGCCCTTGACCGTGCCATAGGTGCCCACCGGCATGAACGCCGGGGTTTCCACGGTGCCACGGGGGAAGGTCAGCCGACCGCGACGGGCCTTGCCGTCGGTGGCCAGCAGTTCGAAGGACATTCGACAGGTACGACTCATGCTTGATCCTCGGGGCCGCGCGGCGCCGGATTGCGGGTGATGAACATGGCATCACCGTAACTGAAGAAGCGGTATCCCTGCTCGACCGCCGCGGCGTACGCGGCCATGGTCTCGGGATACCCCGCAAAGGCCGAGACCAGCATCAGCAGCGTGGACTCGGGCAAATGGAAGTTGGTTACCAGGGCATCGACCACATGGAACGGCCGGCCGGGGTAGATGAAGATGTCGGTGTCGCCACTGAACGCCTTGAGCACGCCATCGCGCGCGGCGCTCTCCAGCGAACGCACGCTGGTAGTGCCGACCGCGATCACCCGCCCGCCACGGGCGCGACAGGCCTCGATGGCATCGACCACCTCCTGGCTCACTTCGAGCCACTCTTTATGCATGTGGTGGTCTTCGATCTTGTCGACCCGCACCGGCTGGAAGGTGCCGGCGCCCACGTGCAGGGTGACGAAGGCGCGCTCGACGCCCTTGGCGGCGATCTGCGCCAGCAGCGCCTCGTCGAAGTGCAGGCCCGCCGTGGGTGCAGCAACCGCACCGGCACGCTCGGCGTACACGGTCTGGTAGCGCTCACGGTCGGCGCCTTCATCCGGGCGGTCGATATACGGCGGCAGCGGCATGTGACCGACGCGATCGAGCAGTGGCAGCACCTCTTCGGTGAAGCGCAGCTCGAACAGCGTCTCATGGCGCGCGACCATCTCGGCCTCGCCACCGCCATCGATCAGCACCCTGGCGCCGACCTTCAGTGCCTTGCTGGCACGCACATGGGCCAGGACCCGATGGCTGTCGAGCACGCGCTCGATCAGCACTTCCAGCTTGCCGCCGGAGGCTTTCTGACCGAACAGCCGCGCCGGAATCACCCGAGTGTTGTTGAACACCATCAGGTCGCCCGGGCGCAGGTACTCGAGCAAATCGGTGAAGCGCCGATGCGCCAGCTCCCCGCTCGGCCCGTCAAGGACCAGCAGACGGCTGCCATGGCGCTCGGCCAGAGGATGGCGGGCGATGAGGGAATCGGGGAGTTCGAAGGAAAAATCGGCGACGCGCATGATCGTGTTCGGCTTGGCAGGGCCGGGAAGTTTAGCCCAATGCATGAAAATTGACCATGAAAGCCGATTGACCGACTGCAGGAGCCTCTCTATACTGCGGCGCCACAAGCCCTGATGGCGGAATTGGTAGACGCGGCGGATTCAAAATCCGTTTTCGAAAGGAGTGGGAGTTCGAGTCTCCCTCGGGGCACCAAATCCAAATCTCCGGAGTTCTCCATGAGTCTCTGGAACCCAAGAAAACCGGCCATTGAGCCGGTTTTTTTGTCTCCACGATTCTCAGTGGTTCTCTTGAAAGCTCAATCCTATGTGAGTAGATTTGCGAGTAGATCGAGTTCGGTCTTCAAATCTACTCACAGCCAGGCGCTCAGCTAGGGGCGGCTGGCAGGAAGGAATCAACGTGGCGCTCACTGATACCGCCATCCGCACCTCCAAGCCTCGTGAAAAGCTGTACCGCATGGCGGACTCCCAAGGCCTGTGCCTCGAGGTGACGACTGCCGGTGGAAAGCTCTGGCGCTTGCGCTATCGATTCGAGGGCAAGGCAAAGATGCTCAGCCTCGGATCCTACCCAGCTGTCACGCTGGCGCAGGCGCGCGAACGAAGGGACGCTGCGCGCAAGATCCTGGCTCAAGGCATAGACCCCAGCGCCCAAAAGCGTGAAGAGAAAGCCGCGTCCGCGGCCCAGGCGCTCACACTGGAGTCGCTGGCGCGTGAATGGTATGCCTACAACAAGCCACGCTGGGCCCCCGCCACGGCCAATAAGGCACTGCAGTATCTGGAGAGTGACATCATTCCAGTGATAGGCAGCCGCCCAGTTGCCGAAGTTACGCGACCCGATCTGGTTGACCTCGTAAGACGAATCGAGAAACGGGAAGCCTTCAACGTCGCACGCAAGGTTCGCCAGTGGCTGGGGCAGATATTCAGATTCGGCCTGGCAAAGGGCGTTGTCGCCACCAATCCCGCGACAGATCTGGACGTAGTGGCTGCCCATGCTCCACAAACACGCCATCACCCGCATGTCACCGAAGCAGAACTGCCTGAGCTGCTGAGTAAGGTAGAGGCTGCCAATTGCGACATCACCAGCAAGATCGCTATTCGGTTGCTGGTGCTCACTGCCGTCCGGCCTGGTGAACTGCGGAACGCGCCTTGGGAAGAGTTCGACCTGGACTCTGCCACCTGGACAATCCCGGCAGTCCGAATGAAGGCCAGGCGCCCTCACCTCGTTCCCCTTCCCTCTCAGGCGGTTGCCCTGCTGCGCCAGCTCCAAGAGATCACTGGCAGCTATCCGTTAGCATTTCCTGGGCGTAATGACCGATCGCGACCAATGAGCGAGAACACGGTGAACAAGGTGCTCTCGACCATTGGCTATGAAAATCGACAGACAGGGCATGGCTTCCGCCACCTGCTAAGCACCAGCCTGAACACTCGTGGCTACAACAGCGATTGGATCGAGAGGCAGTTGGCTCATGGCGATCAGGATTCGATCAGGGACACCTATAACCATGCGTCCTACCTTGAACAACGTCGCACCATGATGCAGGAGTGGGCTGACGTCATCGACTCACTCTGCGTTGGTGCAGACATTGTAAGCATTCAGCAGCGCGCTTGATTTTGTCCGGTCTGGGTCTCTGAGACCTATGCCCAGGAGAACTTGACATGACCAACGACGGGACTATGGACTTTAGCTTCTGGGATCAGCATGGCGACCACCATCCTGATTGGCGCGAAGCATACTCAACCAGGATGACCTTCAGTATTGCCGAGGCAGCCAACATCTTGGCTGGAGCCCCCCCTGGCTATAGCGCACCTGTAGGCTCTGACGAGCGTATAGGCCTGAAGGCAAAGCTATGGGTCGAGACCTTGCAAGCCAACATCGATCAGCTCACGGCCTTAGTCGGACAGACTTACAAGAACCCTTGTGACTATTTGCTGGAGCACGAAAAAATCAGAGCTTGGTGCTCCAAGGAGGGGATCGATTGGCCTATCGCCGAGAGTTACATCGACCGCATTAAATCACTGGAAAAAGAGCTTGAAGAGGAGCGCGAACTCCGCATCAAAGCCCAGCACCTTGCAGACCCGGTGATGAGCGTCTTTGTAAAGGACGGTGCCCCGTTACCAACAGCCTCTCAGGACTTCGAGCCTTTGGTACTGAGTCGAATTGAGTCTGTGGGGTTGAACGCTATCGCTCAAGTTGTCGGAGGCGATAGCAAAGAGCTGTTCCGAAGATACGAGAAAGATGTAAAGCGGGGGGCGGAGCTCTTTGGATTGCTAGGACTACGGGTTATCGATGAGTCAAGCGTTCATGCACCAGTCCAGCAACATGCAGCCCTTCCAACACCTCCAGCCCTGCGGATCGGCGATCCGGAGGAAGTCTATCGACACCTTGACTACCTAACTGCAGATCAAGCACTTGACTGGATGGAGCGCATCTCCGGCTATCGAGTGGAATGGCTGACGCTTTGGTCAATGGTCGGCTTCGATATGTGCGAGGCGTTCATGGACTGCCGGGCGGTTCGAGGACTGACTTACCCCGCAGAGGGTGAGTTTCAGCACAGGGAAGTCTTTGGCCTAGGCATTTGCAAAGTCATGAATGCCGTTAGGGCTAAAGACGTCCCTCTCCACTTACAAGGCCCAGCCATTCACGTCGACACATACGGACTCCAGGAGATCGAGCCTCAACGCCGCTGGTGGATTAATGACCTGGAAGACTACGAAGTTCTGTTCCGACCGTCCGACATCGAACGGATGGGACAGATCGTTGATGAGCGAGGTGGTTGGTCTAGCGTAGAGCCCATCGAGGCCGATGATTCACCCGCGGATTGCAATGGTTCGGATCTGATTGAGCGCCTTCAAAAGTTGCAGATCACTATCGACAGCCTTCGTGACCAGGTTCGCTATTGCGTTAGGTTCGATGACGGTCAGCTTCTCGCAGAGCTCGGATCAGATCTCCAGCCCCTGAACCCTGTTAATGCGATGCCTGGCACTCCGCCCAACAATTCGGCAAGAGACTACGAGCTTGAGATAGCCCGCCTGAATCAAGTTGTCGGTGAACAATCAGCGCGGCTTCAAGGTTTACAGGAAAGAGACAGCAACGCCTTGGATAGCCCGTCCGGGTTGACCTTCCCGTATGCGACCAGAGAGCTTAAGGCCATGCGCGCCGTGGCCCTTCAATACTGGGCGCCCTATACCCCTGACAAGAGAATGCCTACTCAGAAAGAGATTGGCCTAGAGCTGTGTACGATTCTCAATTTGCAGCGGCAAGCCAGCGGTGATCCAGCTCGCAAAGCAATCGTCTTGGCCACCGCTGTTCGTCCCGACTCACTACCTGACACCCAGGGGTGACAATACGGCTTGTCACCATGTCACCCCTAGCTGTCACCCCCAGCTAATACACAGCATTGCCATCGTTGATTCCCCAAACCTCTCAAGGAGGCGCAGACGATGGCTACGGCTACCAATCATGTTCAGCCCCGCAAATTCATCAAGATCCAACAGGTAAAGGAGCTGTGCAGCCTTTCGACTGCCGAGGTCTATCGGCGGATCGCCATGGGCACCTTCCCGAAGCAAATCAACCTCGGCCCGAAGGCCGTAGCCTGGATCGAGGGCGAGGTAATCGCCTGGGTTGACGCACGTATCGCTGAAAGCCGCGGAGAAGCGGCATGATTCGTTCTCCATTCTTCCCAGTGCTTGCCATCCGTTCTCAGGACGGCTACAGTTTTGCTGTCACTGCAAATTCAGTGACCGACCTTGGCCGGTCGAGCACACATAGGCGCAACAGCGCCCTTCTTCGAATTGCAGGCGCTTTTTTTGTGCCTGCAATCCAGAGTTATGGCGGGTTGCGCGGGGACACCTTCGGGTGTGCCGGGATCCTATGTGCCCGGTCGGCCAACCCTGCGCAATCTGCCACCATTACTCGCTTGGCCGCGACCGGTGGCAGTTCCTCACACATGGGAGCTACACCGATGACCACCCTCATTCCGTCCAAAATTCGCGCAAGCATTCATCGCCGCTTGGCCTTGCACGCTCTCCGCGCAAACTCTTCCCTCTCCGTCCGCATCAATCGCTACAACGCCCACATGGCCATCGTCCGCGCACTCGAAGCGCAAGGCGGTGCCCAATGAACAAACAAGCCGAAGCTCTCGGTGTCGCTGGACACTCCGCACTGTTGGATCTGCAAGCCGACATGGGTCAGTTTGAATGGCTCAGCTCGCTGATGTGGGTCATCAAGCGCGAAGCCCAAGAGAATGGGCCTAGATCAATGGATGTTATTAAGAATCTGGCTGATATCGGCAATTACCTGGCCGATGAAAAGGCAAGCACCTTGGAGGATATCTGCAAGCGCCTCGAAGATGATCTCGACGCTGTTGGGGGTGCGCAATGAGCCCTCTCGCACGGATTGCCACTGAACACGGCAATAGACTCATCGGCGCCAGCCTTGCCCTGATCACCATTGCAGATTTGCTCGGCACTGATAGTGCTGAGCACCATCTCAACTCTGACCATATCGACGGCCTCCAGCACGCTGCCAAGGTGATTGCGGAAGTGGTCAAGAACTCGGGCTATGACCTCTGCGAGAAAGCGGAGCAAGCATCGGAGGGCGCGCAATGACTACCAAGAAGTCGGCCCCAGTACAGCGTCCGATTACCATGATTGCTGACGATGCTTTGGAGGCAGTCCGCCATGGCAAAGAGCACGCTCGCTGGCTGTCTGCTCTGATGAGAGCGATCCAAATCGACATCGACCACAACCAAGGTCGTTGTGCCAAAGATCTCGCCTGCCTGGGTCAATACATCGGCGATGACTGCTTTGCGTATCTCGAATCGACCGCCGATAGCATCGAGCTGGAGCTGGGAAGCACTGAGGTGGCGCCATGAGAAGCATCAACTGGAACCTGCTTTTGCCAGACCTAACTCAGCCCTACGACGAGAGTGCCGAGCTAACCCAGGCTGAAATCGAAAAGCTGAAATCGATGAGCCGTACCGCTGGATGCTATGGGCAAACCCTTGGCCACGGCATCAAAGCGATCGGACACCTGCTGGCGACAGCCTCGCAGGCTGGCGAGATTTCCCAAGACGCCGTGACAGACCTCGGCTGGCTGATCGAGAACCTGGGCGAATTGATCTCGAGCCTGCAAGAGACCGGCAACGGTGTACGTGAACGGCTGAACGCCAACCAACCAGGGGCGTAACCATGACCAACTTTCAACAGCGCGATATTGCGCTGACGGGATCGGCTTGCCCTGAGAAAGCCACCGAACTGTTCTACGTGACTCACCCGAAGGCCCCGCGCGACGTCCTTGGGCCGTTCCTAACCCACGCCGATGCCGAGTGTGGGCGCGTAGTTCTGCGTAGTGCTGATGCGACTGTGTCAGCTCGCCCGGTAGCAGCCATCGACAACATGACCCGCTGGCATGCGGTGAACAACGGCTATGTCTGCCGGCTTTTCGCTGGCGCCAGCAGTTCGGAGGTGGGGCATGGGTAATCAAACCCATCCAGAGGTAACAGACGCTGAACGCCTTGAGGCGTTGGCACGCCAAGAGCAGGCCTTCGAGATGATTGACCTGGTGGAGAGGTTCAAGGCGAAACAAGCGCTGATCGCCCGGCAAGTGGAAGCCCGTGACAGTGCGCTGACTATGTTCTGCGTCAGGGTCGACTTGTCGCTTGTGATGCTCCAGACACTGACCGACTTCATTGGCCGCAAGTCGAAATCGCCAGGCCTGAAGCGGGCTACAGATCTGCTCATGTCCGAACTCGAATATCTCGAGCGCAACCTGAAAGAGGTTCTGCAGGCCTGTATCGACACCCTGGGTGAGGGGGACGAGCGATGACCGTCCTCAATTTCGAACTGGTGAACAGCGGCTACCTGCAAGCCTTCGCGGTCAATCTTCGCCTGCCAATGCAGATCCAGGCCGGATTCTCACAAGTGCTCGCCGCCGCAAAACCTTCACAGCCAACCACCGTGGAGGCACTGCCATGCCTGTGATTCCGTTTGATCCGACAATGAGCGTGTCAGCGAAAGAGCGGCCACACATCGACGCGCGCAGCCTGCACATGATCAAGGTTGGCTTGGATCATCTGATCAAGCTGCATGCTCGCGAGCAAGACCCTTTGGGTAAGCACTGCCTGGAAGGCATGGTGGAGTTGCTTACCGTAGTCGTGGAACGGCACAACCCGCCGCGGGGTGCCGCATGACTGACTCGGTGATTCTTTTCCGTGACGTACTCCAATTGGCTTATGGGCCTCTCGATTGGCTGCCCCTGGACGATGGTGACATCCACCGCTTCCACGTCCCCGGGGACAAGCCCAACACGCTGAACGGCTGGTACTGCCTGTTTGCTGATGGCATCGCCTCGGGTGCATTCGGAAGCTGGAAGACGGGTAGCGCCAGCACCTGGTGCAGTCGTGAGCCAGTGGACGCCCGAGAAGCCGAGCAGGTGCGCCAGCGCATTGATCAGGCCAGGCGCCAGCGGGAAGCCGAGCAACAGCGCCGACAGCTCAAGGCCGCGGGTATGGCTCAGCGCTGGTGGCGCGATGCTCGCCGCGCGGATCCGGAGCATCCATACCTGATCACCAAGCAGGTTCGCTCCCACGCCTTGCGCCAACGCGGAGACGAACTACTTGTGCCGCTCTACGTTGCTGGCGAGTTGGTGAATCTGCAGCGCATTGATCGGGACGGCTCGAAACGCTTCCTGTATGGCGGGCGCATCAAAGGGGCTTACTCAACCCTCGGTCGCATCTCCCCCGGTTCCGCTGTTTGCATCTGTGAAGGCTGGGCCACCGGCGCAACCCTTCATCAGGACGGGGGCTACACCGTTGCCTGCGCAATGAACGCCGGCAACCTCAAGGCAGTGGCCACAGCTCTCCGTGCCCGATACCCCGAAGTGGAAATCATCATCGCCGGCGACGATGACCGGAATACCGATGGCAACCCTGGACGCGCAGCCGCAAATGCTGCGGCCCTGGCATGTCGCGGTCTCGTCACCTTTCCAGAATGGCCAGCTGAGGCTCCGCCGAGCTTGACCGACTTCAACGACCTCGCGAACTGGAGGCGTGCCAATGGCCAAGCCTGAGAAGAAGGTGATCAATCTCCGCGCTACAGCGCCAGCCATCAGCCCTGATCGACCTTGCTGGGGCGTCTATGAGCATTGGGTAGTCAATGAGAAGGGACGCAAGTTGAAACCCGGCGTGTACTGGCATGGCTACCAGCGCACCGCCGGCGATCAAGACACAGATGGTGATGACGGCAGCGATCGCCCAGTTGTTGATGAATGGATCTCGAGCCCAGTGACGGTCATGGCGCGCACTATCAGTAGCGATGACGGCAGCGAAGGCCGCTTGCTGCGCATGAAGGTCGAGGCCGGACACAAAGACTGGATCATTCCCATGGAGGTGTTTGGCGGTAGCGGAGAAGACGCCCGCCGCCAGCTCTTCGGCATGGGTGTGATCATCGCACTCAAGAAGCGCACAACGTTCATGGAGTATCTGCTCGACCAGACGCCTGCAGAAGTATTCGCGACCACGAGTCGCCCTGGTTGGCACGAGTCCGGGGCATTTGTTCTTCCTGGTCGAACGATTGGCAACGGGAATGTCCGGTATCAAGCCAGCGGTCGGGAACAGAGCCTGTTCAAAGCCAAGGGGAGTCTCCTCGACTGGCAACAAGAGATCGCGGCCAAGTGCGCGGGCAACCCCGTCCTGGTGCTGGCTATCGGCTGCGCGCTGGCAGGCCCATTGCTCAGCTTGGTCGGCGTCCTTGGTGGTGGCGTGCACCTGGTGGGTGACAGCTCCAGTGGTAAGTCCTTGGCGCAGTTGGTGGGGTCATCCGTCTGGAGCGATCCAGGTGTTTTCGCCGCTAGCTGGGACATGAGCAAGGGCGGCCTGGAGATTGAAGCCTCAAGCCGCAATGACACCATCCTGCCTCTTGATGAGATCAAGCGCGCCGACCCCAAGCGCGTACAGGAAATGGCCTACTCCCTCGCCAACGGCCAGGGCAAAGGAACCATGACCCGCGACCGAGAGGCCCGGGGGAAATTGAGCTGGCGCCTTCTCACGCTCTCCAGTGGCGAGCGCTCGCTTTCAGAACATGCAGCCATCTCTGGCAATGCCGCGCATGCCGGCTCGGAGCTTCGCATGGTCGACGTCAATGCTGGTACGCGAACCCATAGGGCATTCGATGAACTGCATGGCCTAGCCGGCGCAGACTTCCACCGATCCCTTACCGTCGCAGTGACTCGAAATCACGGACTTCTCGGCCCCGCGTTCATTGAGTGCTTGGTGGCTAAACAGGATCCCTCAGGCTTGCTCGAGGACTTTGCCCGGGTTCGCGAGACCTTTGTCGAGGACAACGCCCAGGCGGGCCGAGTAGCCGACAGGTTCGCGGTCATCGCCCTGGCCTGCGAGATGGCAATTGCATACGGGCTACTTCCCTGGGAGGAAGGCAGCGCCCTCGCCGACTGCCAACTTCTTTACGGTGAGTGGCTCAACCGAGTTGGCAGTGGCAATGCGGAAGATCGCCAGATCCTGTCCAGCATCCTCGATTTCATCGATCGCCACGGCAGCAGTCGTTTCTCCGATGTCAGCGACGACCAGGCCGAAACCCGAGTCCCCAACCGGGCCGGGTACTGGGAATCGTTGGGAGGAAAGCGGCTGTACCTGTTCAACAAGTCCGCATTGATTGAGGCCGCCCGCGGGTACGGATTGCCTCGAGTTGTCAAAGCCTTGGACAACGCCGGCGCTCTGGCTAAACGAGACACCGACAAGAAGCGGTACACCAAGAAATACCGCCTTCCCGGAGGTGGCAGCAGTGGGCTGTATGTCATCGATACAGAGCCTCTGGATCGAGAGGGCGTGAACCAATGAACACGCCATATCCCCTGCACCAGCCCCTAGCCCGACCGGACGCTGTTCCCACTACGAATCTTGGTGGGAACGGGTGTGAACTGCTGGAGCCCTTGCCAGCTCTGGCCGTTCCCGCAGTTCCCACTGTTCCCACCGTTTTTGGAAACACAGAAACACTTTATTGGGAGCACGTACCTCAGTGGTTGTTTTCCCCACCTTTTTCCAACTCGCTGAATAAGCCATTGATGAAAAGTGGTGGGAACAGTGGGAACGGTGGGAACAGCCAATGGCGACGGGGGTTAGAGGCGTTCCCACTAATAGAGAGAGGTGTGAACAAGTGGGAACACACACCTCTTAGTGACTTAAAACCATGAGCGTTCTGAGCGGCATGTTTGAGCGGCTGGCCGCGGCTTCTATGCCCAAGCCTCCAGAGCGGCCAGCCCCCACCCCATCGCAGCCGACTGAGCCCAGGCTTTCCCATTGGAGGGTCGTCCTGGACGGCAAATCGCTCTGCAGCATGATCGGAGAGCCCATGACGCAAGCGGAAGCCCTGAAAGAGGTTCGGTACCGCTGGCCTAACGCTCTGGTGATGCACCCGGAATCCGGAAATCCAGACATGCCATCCGAAATTTCCCAACAGATTGTCCAGATAGTGGAGCGCTGACATGTGCGTAGAGACAACCATTCGAATCTGCACAGTTGCAGAGATTGAGCAATCAAGCACGCTGCAAGAGTTACTGGCAGCCTACAGCGAAGAGTCCAGTATTCCCGAGTTCGGTACGGCTTCACCCGACTTCGCGGCGTACCAAGCCATGGAGGCCGCTGGCGCCCTTCACCTGGTTGGCGTCTTCACGCCAGATCTTGTTGGCGTTGCATCGCTGCTCGTCTACGGCCTGCCGCACTACTCGGGGCGCCGCGTCTGCACCATGGAGTCGTTCTTCGTCTCCCCGGCCTACCGCGATGGCGGTACCGGATTGAAGCTGCTGCGCGCAGCCGAGGCCAGGGCGCTGGAATTAGGCGCCGCGGTGCTGATGGTTAGTGCTCCGGTCAATGGCCGGCTGGCCCAAGTGCTGCCGCGCACCGGCTACCGGCAGACCAACGAAGTGTTCTTGAGGGCCCTGGCATGAACCAGCTCCCTGCAATGAACAACGATGAGGTCGCCAAGGTACGAGCGCTCGAGTCCCAGTTGGCGCAAATGCCGCAGGTGCCGATCGCCACTCAGCACCACTTCCATGCCGGGGTGTATGCCAGAACCATCCGCATCCCCGCCGGCGTGATGCTCACGGGCGCCCTGATACGTATCCCAACCCTTCTGATCCTCTCCGGTCACGCCACCGTATTCATCGGCGGGGAGGCCTGCGAACTGGCCGGCTACCACGTGCTGCCGGGCCAGGCCGGGCGCAAGCAAGCATTCCTGGCCCACACAGACACCGATCTGACCATGACCTTCGCCACCCAGGCCAAGACCGTGGAGCAGGCCGAAGAAGAGTTCACCGCCGAAACCAACCTGCTGCTTTCTCGCCGGCAGGCCACCAACTCCATTTGCATCTCGGGAGAGTAACCATGTCTGGAGCAACCACTGCCACCTACGTAGCCGCAGCTGCAGTCGCAGCCTCGACCGCGTACTCGGCCTATTCGTCAGTGCAGCAGGGCAAGCAAGCGCAACTAAACGCCGATGCTCAAGCCGAGCAAGCTCAGCTGGATGCGGACAACTCGCTGAGCGCCGCCAAGGTTCAGGCAGAGCGCATTCGCAAGATGGCCCGCTCACAAGCCAGCCAGGCCAATGCCGCGCTGGCAGCTTCAGGCGTTGAAGTTGGCGAGGGCACCGCGATCAACATCAACAAGGAAATCATTGGTGACGCCGAGGAAGACGCGGTGCTGACCATTTTTAACGCCCAGGAGGCCAAGAAGCGCGGGTATGTGGACGCGAGCAACATGCAGCTTGCCGGCAGCCAGGCTCGTACAGCCGCAAACATGCAAGCCACATCAAGTGTCCTCGCCGGCGCAGCCAATATCGCCAGCGGCTGGAAGTCCACCAAAAAAACAGGCCTGAACATGCAGGGGCAGGCTGATGCACTGAATACCAATCCGGCATGGGTGAGGAATAGCTGATGGCAAAGATACCGATGGGCCAAGGAGCTCGGGTTTTGCCCGAAGCACCTCAAAACCGTGTAATCACGCCCGATCCGAGTGCGCTGTCTCGAGGCGCTCAACAGATTGCAAGCACCATTCAGAGCACTGCTCTGAATGTGCTCGATCAACAGCGAAAAGAAGAACGGGAGCTTACCGGGCTTAAGGTCAGTAATGCTTTGCTTGATTACGAAAGCCAGCTCGACACCGGTGCAACTGAGCTGAGCGGGAAGCTCAAGTCTCTGGAGATTCAGCCCGACCAGGGGGAGTCGAGCTACCAGCAGTTCGTGAGCAAGCTGGATCCGCCCAAGATTGATGGCCTGGATGAGAGCGATCAGGAGCATCTGAACCTTGCCATGCGCAAGCTGCAGATGAACAAGCTTCAACAGGTACAACAGGCGGCGACTGAAGCAAGAACAGGCCAAGCGAAGAGTGAGCTGCGCTCTCGATTTGATGGCCTGGAAGGCGCTGCAGCAAGGCCAGACGCTGACCTGAACACGATCCTGAAACGCGCCCGGGTTGAAGGCGTCCAGGCGGTCGGGCGCACTGCCTATGGTGTCGACGGTTGGGATAAGGAACTTCGGACGTTTGAGCAAACAGCTTACTCAGCCAATGCCCTTGCCCGGATACATAACGCGGGCAACGACACCCAACAACTTCAGGCAGTGCAGCGTGATGTGTCTGACTGGGAGAATGGCCCTTATGCCGGGATGAGCGTGAAGACCCGCCAGGCAGTTCTGAAGACCCTCTCCCCTCTGCTCGATCGGAGCGTCGGTGTCACAGCGGGAGCCCAAGCTGTCGAGCAGGCAACTACTGGTGTCGGCCCGGTTTTCTCCGCGATGATCCAGGCGGAAAGCGGTGGGCGGCAACTTGACCAATCCGGCGCGCCCCTCACATCCAGCCGCGGTGCAGTAGGGATTGCCCAGGTCATGCCAAGCACAGGCCCAGAGGCCGCCAAAGCTGCCGGCCTTCCCTGGGATGAGCAACGCTTTCGAACTGATGCCAACTACAACCGCTCATTGGGTGAGGCTTACTTCGGCAAGCTGCTCCAAACCTTCGATGGCTCCGAAGCGCTGGCGATCGCGGCCTACAACGCTGGCCCGGGCAAGGTACAAGAGTGGATCCAGCAAATCGGCGATCCAAGGAAAGGTGAGATCAGCGAATCCGAGTTCGTTGAAAGCATTCCCTTCAAAGAAACCAAGGGCTACACCCAGAAGGTGTTGAACGCCGCGCAGCGCGACACGCAGCCCACATTCGGCCCCATTGCACAGCAAATCGATGCTCGCACCGATCTAACCCCGGAGCAGAAGCGTATCGCGATTGCTGACGCTCGCGACCGTTTCACCTGGCAGCAAGATCAAGTGAAGCAAGAGCATACGCAGAACCAGGGGCAGGCATGGGACTTCGTGCTGGCAGGTAACAAGTGGCAAGACATGGATCCTGACCTCTGGGCGAAGCTGCCGGCAAAAGACCGTAAGCAGCTGATGGCATTCAAGCCTAACCAGCCAACCGACCCCGAGGTGTACACCCGTGTCCGGGATCTCATCGTCAACGGCAATGACGTCAATCTGCTCGACATGCGGGACAAGTTCAGCAACGAGGATTTCACCAGGCTGACCGACCTCAAGATCAAGCGCCTAGCCGGTGGCCCATCTGCCACGGCATCGATCGCCACAAGCACTGCGATGTTCAACGACGCCCTTCGAAACGCCGGCATGAAATCAAACCCCAAGCCGGGATCAGAGGATGCGAAACGCCTGGCTGTAGCTCGACGCTATGTGGACGATCAGATCCGCGGCGTTGAAGAGCAGCAGGGGAAGAAGGCTACTCACGACCAGGTTCAGCAGATCGTTGACCAGGCGTTCATCCAGGGAGAGGTTCAGGGCTCCGGTGTGTTCGGCCTCTTCACTAACAAGCGGCGTGCCTTCGAGCGCCAGCCAGGGGACAACGTGCTGGTGACGGACGTGAAGCAGATTCCCCCGGGTGAAGTCGAGGAGATCAAGGCCGCGTTGGGCCGAGCCAAGCAAGAAGTAACCAACAAGGCGATTCTGGATCTGTTCAACGAGGCCAACCAATGAATAAGTACGATGAAGCGCTCGCCGGTGAGCCCGTATCTCCGGACAGCCAAACCAACAAGTACGACACCGTCATTCAGAGCCAGCAGAACAAGCCCAACCCCCGCAATGCGTTGAGCTATGTCGCAGATCTCAACCCCGATGATCAGGCCAACATTCAACGCTTGTCGGAGCTGACCGGTATTCCATCCGACATGGTCGTTCGCAACCGTAAGCAGGTTGAGCGCCAAGCCAAGCTTGCGTCGGTGGACTATGACGCGCTGCTAGCGCGCGCACCGATCACCAATCAGTTCCTGACTGACCCTAACAACGCCGGCGTAGCCCACGACGATATCGACGGGCTTGCAAATGTTGAAGGCGCATTCGACCGCTTCGTCAAGGAGTCAGGGCAGACCCACTCCACAAGCCAGAGCGATGCGCTAACGAAGGGGTTTGGTCAGCTCGGCATCATCGGTGAAGCCGGCGCCAACATGCTGGACAGGGCGCTGTCGTCCGTGGGCGGATTCTTCGTTAATGCCCTGGCGCCCCAGAGCGCTCTGGATCGCAACGATGGTGAGGAGCCGAAATACTCGGGTCGCACAGAAAGCAACGTGACCACCGTGGCTCAAGGATACCTGGCTCTTCCTCGCGACCAACGCATCGCATTCGCCGGACAGATATTTGATCAGGCGCGCGCCAGTGGTGCAGGAGTGGGCGGTGCGTCGGGCGATACGGCCATCTATGCGCTGCGAAATCCAGGGTTGATCGGCAGTGCACTTACGGAAGCACTCCCAAGCCTCATGGCTGGAGGCGTTGTCGGCGGTATCGCCACCCAGCCCGTGAAGAGCTTCGCCGTCAGCCGACTAGCCAGCACCTTCGCGCAGCGTGCTGCCGAGAAAGCCATCGTAGTGGGTGGCGTGAACTTCGGTACCGGTATCGCTGGCGGCGCTGGTGAAAATCTGGCGGAAGGCCTCAAGAAGACTGGCGACCTTGACCAAGCCTACGCTTACAGCCTCAAGCGCACCCTGGCTGAGGCATCGGTCAACGCGTTGGGTGGCATGTTGCCGATTCCGTTTGCCGGTCGTGGCATCGCAGGAAAGCTTGGCAACATCGCAGTTGAGGGGGCCGCCCAGGCTGCCGGTGGAGTTGGTGGCACGGTGGCCGGCGCTGCAGCCGTGGGTGAGCAAGCCACCGGCGGTGAAATGTTCCTGAACGCAGCCCTGGGCTTAGTCACCTCCCCGCTTGATGTGGCGATCGCTAGCGCCAGCTCTGGCCGGCGCTATTGGCAGATCGAGCAGGATCTGGCTGCAGTCCAGCAACTGGGCGACATGGCCCAGAACTCCAAGATGTTCAAACGCTCTTCGCAGCGGGCGGAAGCTCTGGTGGCCAGGCTAAAAGAGCAGGCAGGCGGTGCCGTAGAGAACATTCTGGTTCCCGCCGAGCAGTTCCAGCGCTACTTCCAGGAGAACGATCTCGACCCCGAGCAATATGCCAAGGCGGCCACAGGCAACGCCGACGCCCTCGGCGAAGCCTTGGAGCTTGGTGCGGACATTTCCATTCCACTGGAGAAGTGGGCATCAGTCATCGCGAAAGATGGTCACCACCGTGGCCTGGAGCAGGATATTCGGGCTACACCGGACGCGATGACGCTGCGAGAGCTTGCTGAGTTTCAGCAGCGCGCCCCTCAGGAACTGGAACGTCTGCGTGACCAGGTCGAACAGGGCCATGTTGCCACCTCCGATCGTCGGGTCTATGAGGACGTCCGCGGCCAGTTGCTTGGCATTGGCCGTGAGGCGCAGACGGCAGATCGAGAGGCCTCGCTTTATCAATCAGCCTTCCGATCTCTGGGGGAACGTTCAGGCCTTGATCCATATGACCTGTTCAACGAGTACCGGCTCCGCATCGGTCAGGACATTCCAGAAGTGCTGCGCACGCCTGGCGGCGTCGATCAGCTAGACCTTTTGCTTGATCGACTGCGGGCGGGAGATATCCCCGACGACGGCGCCATCTACGGTGCCTCACTGATCGACTTCATCCGTGAGCGGGGCGGCATCCGTGACGATGGTGGCGAGCTCGCGGCACGCGACGTTGATGTCGGGCGCCGGGGTAGCAACCGAATCGCCAGAAAAGGGGGGCGAAGCCTGGACGATATGGCGGCACTGGCCGCAGAGGCCGGATACCTGGGCAATGTGCTCACTGCCACTCCGGATATGCTGCTGGCCTCGCTGGACAAAGAGTTGCGCGGCCAACGTCAGTCGGCTCCAGGCAACATCAATCAGGAACTGCTCAGCGCGCGCGTCTCACTGGATGACCTCCAACGGGCGCTCGAGCAATCTGGTCTTGATCTAAGTGTCATGGACAACGCTTCAGCGCGACGAGCACTGCTGGGTAGTGATGCCGTTCGCTTTGATCAATCGGAAGATGGTGCGCGAGGCTTCATCCAGTTCGGTAGCGACCGCAAGTTCGAAATCAAACTCACCGACAAGGCTAACCTCTCGACCTTCCTGCATGAAACTGGTCACTTCTACCTTGAGGTTCTGGGCGATCTCGCTGAACGCACCGATGCCCCTGAGCAAGTGAAGCAGGACTACCAGACGATCCTGGAATGGTTTGGTGTCAGTAGTCGCGATGGCATCAAAGTAGAGCAGCATGAACAGTTCGCCCGGGGCTTTGAGGCGTACCTGCGTGAAGGGAAAGCCCCCAGCGCTGCGCTGCAGTCGGCATTTTCACGCTTCAAGGCGTGGCTGACTCAGATATACCGCGACGTCAGCCGTCTCAACGTGCAGATCAACGACGAGGTGCGCCGGGTGTTTGATCGCCTGCTGGCGACCGACGATGAAATCGCCGTTGCCCAGGCCCCTTTCCGCAACTTGTTCAGCGATGCCCAGACTGCCGGAATGTCGAAAGCTGAGTTCGACGCTTATCACGCCGCCGCAAGCAAGGCCGGCCAGGCTGCTGAAGCACGGCTGACAGCTGACGCTCTGAGCGAACTGACCCGGGAGCAACAGAAGTGGTGGAAAGATGCCCGCGAGAAAATGCTCGCTGACGTAGGCACCGAAGTTGATTCCCAACCGGTTTATCGCGTCCAAGATTACTTGCTGAAAGGGCTCCAGCCTGACGGGACGATTGGAGTGCCGGCAAAGCTGCTCCGCGGCCCACTGGTAGAACGCTACGGCAAGACAGTCGTTTCACGCCTACGGGGCATGACGGACGAAGAAGGTATTCACCCCGACCTGGTTGCTGAACAGTTCGGGTACACGTCGGGCGATGAGCTGGTGCAGGCTCTTGTAGGAGCTCGCCCGCGGAAAGAGCTCATCAAGGCTGAGACCGACGCCAGGATGCGTGCCGAGTACGGCGATATGCTCAACGACGGCTCCCTGGCCGACCGGGCCATCGAAGCTGTGCACAACGACGATCGCGCCAAGGTTCTGCGGGAGGAACTGCGGGCAATCGAACGTCTGCGTCGTCAAGTGGAGAAGGTACAAAGGGCCAGGGAGGCGGACTCTCTGGCTCTGCGTACCGATGCCTACAGCACCATTCCACCCCTAGATGTCATCCGCTCAGTTGCCAGGCAGGTGATCGCAGACAAGGTGGTTCGAGAAATCCAGCCTCATCTGTACCTCAACGCAGAGCGCAAGGCTAATAGGGACGCCTTCAACTTCGCCTCGAAGAATCGCTGGCAAGAGGCCGCAGAGGCCAAGCAGAGAGAGCTTCTGAACCATTACCTCTTCCGCGAGGCAACCGCGGCCCGCAAGGAAGAAGAACGGATTTACGCCTTCATGCACCGCTTTGAAAAGCCCGCAACCCGGGAACGGATCGGCAAAGCCGGAGCGAACTACCTGGAGCAAATCGAAGGCCTGCTCGATCAGTACGAGTTCCGCAAGATCAGCGGCCCCCAAGTTGAGCGCCGGCGCAGCCTTGCCCAGTTCGTCAGCGAGCAGGAAGCTGCGGGCAACATCGTCGCGGTGCCACAACACCTGATTGAGCAAAGCTCCCGCATCAACTATCGGGATCTGACATTCGAAGAGCTCGGCGGCCTTCGTGACGCGGTGTCAAACATCGAACATATGGCCAGGCTGAAAAACAAGCTGCTGAACCGCAAGGACAAGCGAGATTACGAGCAGGCCCGGACTGACCTGATTGCAGCACTAGACACGAATGTCCCCAAACGTGCTCGAAAAGTTGCCGTATCCGAAAGCAGCGAAACGCTCGGTGATAAGGCGGCAAACATTCTGCAGGGCCTGGACGCCTCATTGACTCGGATGGAGAACGTGATCAACCGCTTGGACGGCAGAGACACGAGTGGCCCTTGGCATCAGCTGATCTGGAATCCACTCGCCGAGGCTCAGGCCGACGAGCGCCGCCTGTTCAATGCGGGGATCCGCTCAATAGTCGAACGCTTTGCAACCATGGACGCCGAGCGCTTGGCTGACCGGTTCTACATCCCAACACTGGGCAAGTCGTTCAACCGCCGCGAACTGATCATGCATGCGCTCAATACCGGCAATGATTCCAACCGCGCCAAGTTGATGAAGGGGAACAAGGTCGATGAGGCATCACTGGCCGACATGCTGGGGCGTCTCGATAAGCAGGACTGGGACTTGGTGCAGTCTGTATGGGACTCTTTCGATGGCCTCTGGCCCGATATTGCGGCTATGTACAAACGTCTGTCGGGCGTGGAGCCTCCGCGTATCGAGCCGACACCAATCACAACCGCATTCGGCGGGTACCGCGGCGGGTACTTCCCGATCATCTATGACCGCAAGCGCGCTGGTGCGCCACCTGCAGCCGTAGGTGGCGAGCTGTTCGGTGAAGGGTTCGAAGGCGCGCTACCGGGCAACGGGTTCACCAACCAGCGCAATGAGAGCGTATCGGGGCCATTGCTGCTTGACCTCAGTGCCATTCCTCAACGCCTGGCGCAGCATGTCCACGATCTGACCCACCGGGAAGCGCTGCAGGATGCACATCGCTTGACGCAGGATCCTTACATCCGTGCCGTGCTCATCAACAAACTTGGCCCCCGAGGAGCTGATGCATTCCTTCCATGGTTGAGAGCTATCGCCAACGACCGAAACCCTCCCGAGACTGGAAACTTCAACCAGTTCCTGGACGCGGCGCGCACAAATACCTCCATCGTTGGCCTTGGGCTGTCGACCACTACCCTGCTCGCCCAGGCCGCGGGGTTGATACCAGGGCTTCTGTACGTGAAGCCTCGATCGCTCGCTACTGCCCTGCTCGATGGCATTCGATCGCCAGTTGAAACCTACAAGATGATCACTGAGGCCTCTCCAGCAATGCGCCTGCGCTGGGATATGGAAGATGGCCGGCTTCAATCGAACATGAGCGAACTTATCGGGCGAAATGCATTCCTCAGGAAGAAAGCCGACCTGGTGCGGTTCTCGTTCAACCTGCTCGGATACCTTGATCGCGGGATCTCCGGGGCGATCTGGCTTGCTGCGTACCGCGATGCGATCGCTACAGGGAAAGACACCGCGGCAGCGGCCCTAGATGGGGACAAGGCCGTGCGCCAGTCACAAGGTGGTACCGGTGTGATGGATATCGCAGCCATTCAGCGTAAAGACCAAGGGGCGGCGATGCGGCTGCTGACGATGTTCTATACGCCGTTCAGCGCCTACTACAATCAGAACCGTGACTTGGCATTTGAGGCCCGCCAAGGCACCAGGACGGTGGCCAGCGCAGCGGCCTCAATGCTGGCGCTAGCTTTCTTCCAGGGTGTTATCGGCGACCTGCTGACAGGGAAAGGCCCGGAAGAAGATGAGAACACCGCCGCCTGGATGGCAAAAAGTACGCTCGGTTTCGGCGTTTCAGGCTTCCCGGTCATTCGTGACACGATCGGATCAGCCTTGAGTGGCCACGCCGGGTCTCTTTCACCCGCTTGGCAGGCCATCAACGCCGGCCGCCAGTTCACCTCCAGCGTTGCTGGCGCGGCATCGGGTGACAAAGACGCGGGGCAAGTGTTCAAATCCGCAGTAACGGCAACTGGCTACCTGCTTGGAGTCCCGATCAAGCCCATCACCAGACAAGGCACATATCTCTGGGATGTAACGTTCGGCGACGAAGAACCCGAGGATGCTGCGGAGCTGATGAAAGGACTACTTACAGGGAAAAAATAGCCATGATTCGAAAGCTCGGTATCGCGTTGAACATCGCCCTGATCGGCGTGCTTGTCTATCTGATCAGTCAGAAAGGGATGCCGGACAATGGGTTGGAAATCACCCTGGTGATGCTCCTGATCCTCACGCCCGCGTTTAACCTCATCGCGCTTTCGAAACGCACCGGTCAACCCGGTAAAAGCCTGCTGTCTCTGTACCTCGAGCGAAAAGCCCTCGAAGAGCAGAAGAAAATCGCTGACTTGAAAAAGTAACCAGCCGACACAGAACATCAGACCCGCTAACGCGGGTCTTTTGTTTTCTCGCTAGGCGTAACGGCCTCGTAACGTTTCGTGTAACGCCCGTCGACTGAACGATGCAACGAAACACCAACGCCCGTTCAACGATCGTTCGCCAGGGCCGAAACCTCTCTGCGTTGCTCGTACACGCTGCCGACAAAACGCATGGAGAGGATATGAAAACCACATTCATCCTGTTGGCTCAGTACGACGGCCTAGCGGTAATCCCGCTTGAACGAGTATGCGCCGACTATTTCGGGCATCTGACGCCAACGAAGATGAAGATGAAAATCGCCAAGGGTGAGATCCAGCTCCCGTTGATCGCCATGGAGAAAAGCCAGAAAGGCGCCCGCGGTGTTCACCTAGTTGATCTCGCGGACTACATTGACGCGAGAAGAGATGAGGCTGTTAAGCGAGTCATTTGAACAGTGCCCCAAACAGAGTAGCCAGTGAGATCGCGCTCACTGGCCCCATATTGCGTGAGTTCTACTCGGGCCGCGTCAATTGCTCAGAATGCTCAGCCGGCGCAGCTCCCCGTGTGAGTGCTACCCGCCCCATCGCCCACGCCAGTACCTCTGCCTTGATCCAAGCAACAGCACGAGGGCCAAGCTTGATCTGCCCTGGGAAATCCCCAGTCTTCATCTTCTCGTAGATGTAGGTGGTGCCCATTCCGGTAATCCTCTTGACCTCACGCAGTCTGATGAACTCGATATCGTCTGCGAAGCCCTTCGTCTCTCTTGTAGGAACAGAGGTTGCTCCATTCATCTGTGTAACCTCCAGCAACGGGTTGGATTGATCGCCATGGAGCCCGGCGATAGCAGAAGCCCCCGCCGAGTACAGGCTTGACGAGCGTAGTCGCCGCTGGAAGCCCCCTCGCCGATGATCTCCACCGTATGTAGGGGCACCGGAATCACCCTCAAGGCGCGGCTGGTAGCCTGGATTGGTGTCTATTGAGGCAGAGCGTCAGCTATCGACAGCCGCAGAGCGCGGCAGGAGGCTTATATGGAACCCGAGATCATCCACATCCCTGAGCTGGCCAAGATGCTCGGGCGAACAGAGTCATCGATCCGCAGCGCGCGGCAGGACGGGGCCAGTTGGCTGCCACCGTGCTTCAAGCAGGGAAAGCGTGTGTGCTGGCGGGTCGCCACGGTGCGCAAGTTCCTGGAGGAGTACGAACAGGGCCTGCATGCGCCGACAAAGGTGGGACGGAAAAGGAACGCACCGCCGAAGCTGATGAGCAGGAAATAGCTCACAGTCGGAAGCTGCAGATGGGCGGAGTATCATGTTGCTGAGATGCCGAAAGACACCCCAGCAACAGAACCAGTTTACGTTCGAATACCTGTCTGAGTCTCTGCGGCAGTAGACAGAGTTTGAAGCACCGGATACTCAGCCTGGACGAGAGATAGCAGGTTCAAAACGCCGGGAGCCTCAATTGTCACAACCAGTGCATAAGGCATTGGGACGGAGTCCTCAAGGCGAACTGCTTCCCCCTCGTCGCGCACCTGGTAATTGATGTGGAAGTAGGGATTATCCAAGTCATCGACTTCAACCTTTCTCTTGGCATGAAGAACCGTATCCCATCGCATGGAGTCCTTCCGCAGTTCAGCCTCTGTCTTGTACATACCGCCACCGAATAGGGACATCGACTTCTTTGGGGCCTTGTATGCGCGAACCCAGAGCCCTGCGCGGGTGTAGTTAATGGCGTGAGCCGCATCTACCGGGGCTCTGTAGCAGAATGTTGCGCCGATGGTAACTTTAGTCCCAGCTGGTAACCCCTTCGGTACAGGGATGAGAGCCTTCTGGGGATGTCCTGGGCGGGTAACGCCCTGATAAACGACCCTCACCACGTCTTGGGGGGTAAACAATATCTCTTCCGGATCAAGGGGAATTCGTCCCCACCCAACATCGGATCTGGAATGGCTTCGGGATGAGAACTCTGTACCGTTGATCATCAACGCTTGAAGCGTGACAGGTTCGAACACAGAACCACTCAGCACATCAGCCCCCACTGCTACGCGGAGAGCAAGAGGGCTAGCAAAACTGGTTCCTGCCACTGGCACTACTGCATCTGCGAGCGGGTTGAAAACAGGAAGCGGTTCTTCGACGGATCCTCCGAAAGCAACAATATCTGGTTTAACGTAACCAGGGCTTCGCCCAGGCCCAAACGCGCTATAAGGTGCCTTGTTCCATTTCTTCTGGCTGGAATTGGCCGCGCCAACCGCAAAGACGTTAACTGCGTCTCCCGGCGGTTGAATTCTTCCCAGCTCCCCATCGAACAGCCCGTTATTCCCCACGGCCGTCGTGCACAGGGTTTGTCCATCAGCAAGCTCAGAGTCGAGACGGGATGTCCACTCATGTACGTCGTCATCGAAGAACGTTGCAATAGGGCCCAGACTGATATTAGCGAATCGATACGGATTGCCTGAGACCTTCGCACTTCTCAATGCAGTAATAATCCGGTCAAGAATATCCAAAGCTTGCTCTGGGCTGTCTGACGTCGGCAAAACACGATGATGATCGACATGGCAAAATGGAACAGGGAGACGATCATCCGTCGGTGTAACATGGCCATACAAAAACGCCGAAGTCACATTAACCCCATGCGACAGGTCTTTGATCGATGAAGATGGCTGATGCGCAGCCGACATTTCTGTCGCATGGCCAGGGAAAGCGTTAGCAATGCCTCCGTCGAATATAGCGGTCTTGATTGAAGACTTTGGGGCTTCTGTCGGAACGACAACATTACCAAAAGCCTTGGTGACCGTAGCATCAAGCTTCCATTCTTCCTGAATCTCTGGCAAGGAACGCACTAAGCGTATGCGTGTGAACTGCGCAACCTTAGAGATTTTCTCAGGAGGGATTTGCACAGCTACGAAGGTAAGACCAGGAACGAAACGGAAACCTCGATTGGAGATTCGCCCACCCAGCTCTTCGACCATATTTTTGAAAGAGGCCAATATATCGGCATCTGCTTCGGTAGCATGCAATGTGACATGAATATAGTCTGGCCAGCGAGAATCTGAGCTGATACGCAACTTTTCCTCTGCCAAGTACGAGTCAATCAACTCGATACGTGCAAACTGCTCCTGCCGACCCGCTGAGGTATAAAGACTGAGTAAGCTTTCGTCCATTGCTTCGAAGCTTTCAGCGGTACCAGACACGAAAATTGATGCAGTTTCTAAAGCCTTAGGTGTATCGCTACGCCCAACTCTAGGAGTTACAACGACAGGGCGAGATCCGAGAATTGACAATCCAGAATCGCGCAAAATCGTGGAGGGAAAGTAGGACTTTGCTAGGAAGGCCGGGTGCAAAACGACTTTTGCAGTAACCTCTCTCCGAGGTGCAAAAAGCTCCGGAGTACCCTTCGCGAAGTCAACCAGTGAGAGTATCTGCTGGTGGAGTGCCTCTCTCGCATCCGAGACTGTATAAGGAACCCACTTCTTACCACCACCGCGCGGCCAAGACAGCTGACCAATAAGCTCGTGACCATTCGCTATTAGCAAATTCCGCTGTTTCCCAGCCATAATCAAACTTCCTTATTTATCCTGCGCAACATGCGCGACACTGTTGATGCATGTATGTTTAGTTCATTACCTATCGCACGCAGCGACTTACCCTCAGCCTTGAGGCGCTTAATTTCCAGATAGCGCCTCACATCATCATTATCAACTGCTTCAGGCAGAATCAAATCCAAAAGAGCACGCTCAAAGGAAGTATTCTGCAGCACAACCTTTCTCCGAGCGCTCAAGACCAGGCGACAAGTATCCGAAAGCGGTCTACCCACCAAAACCGGGGCCAGCTTCCCAGCCAAACCAAAGTCACACCCTAGCTGCATTAAAAGCGCTTCAATTTGTTCCTGACTACTTTCAGGGAAACGAAGCCAGAAGTCGAACCGCCTGAATATCGCACGATCCAATAGCTCCTCATGATTCGTCGCAGCAACTAAAAGCGACGTAGAGGGCCACTCATCAATTGCTTGCAAGAGAACGTTTACAACTCGCTTTAGCTCGCCAACGTCTTGCCCATCGTCACGCCTTTTTGCAAAGGCATCAAATTCATCAAGTAACAAAACACAAGGTTGTGACCTTGCGTGCGCTAACACTTTTACCAAGTTATTACCGGTTTTCCCTAATAGGCTATTAACTGCTGCAGCCAGATTTAGCGTCATTAGGGGTAGGTTCAACTGCTCGGCCAAGAACGCAGCAGCGAGCGTTTTACCCACACCTGGAGGCCCGGAAAGTAAGACGGTACGAGAAGGGTTAAGCCCTGCTTCGATTAAACGCCCAGCATTCATCCACTCATCAACTAATGCGTGTAAACCTGCCCCAACTTCTGGAGCCCAAACTGGACGATGCTCCATCTGAACAGGAAATTGAACGGTTGTGAGTGGAAGATTGCTGTCGGCATCGACAGGACTCAAGCTGGCTTGCTGTGCGGCAGAATCTCGCGCCAGCGTAAGCTGTGAGGCGTTCGCATCTGCCAATGCCTTCGACAATATTTCCGATAGCGGGGATTTTTCTCGACGGAGTCGCGCAATTAGGCGGCTCAATCGAAGCTGGAATGATGGTGCATTTCCAGTGCAGCCTTCACGGACTAGGGCAATCCATTCAGCGTGGGAGGCGGGAACTGTAGGCACGTGATTTTCTCTATGTGTGTTGCTGTCGTTGCGCAGTGTTGCATGATTTCGCGCAACACTCAAGACACCCCGATGCACTGCCAGCAGTTAAGAGCCCCCTCCATGTGGCACCCTCAGGCATTTCAATCGAAGCTAAGCATCTGAAAAATAAAAGCTTTCGTCTCTCCATGGAAATTCTCCGCAGAAGCTGCGACTGCGCAGCGCGCCTAGCAAGCCGATGTGTAGTGAGTAAACGCAACAACACGCCCCTTCACCTCGACGCGCCTTGTTTGCACCAACGCTCCACCCGCACGCTGATGGTAAGCGTTAGCAACAGGGGGGGTTGATATGCCTTACGCAATACTGAGGACGAAAAAGCTGAAAACGATCGCCGGGGTTTTAGGATCGGGCCGGCACACGTTCCGAGAGATGCCAACGCCGAACTCCGATGGCGCGCCTGGCGTGCACATCTGTGGAGCAACGAACTCGGCTGAATTGGGTAGGGCAGTCCTGACTAGGCTTCCGATGAGGCGCCGAAGAGATGCAGTGCTCTGCATCGAATACTTGATCACCGCGAGCCCAGAAGCATTCAAGAGGCATGGCGGTACGATGCCCGACACTGGCGGGTACTTTGATCAAGCCATGATTTGGCTCAGCGCTCGTCATGGGGCCGAAAACATTGTTTGCGCGGAGCTGCACCTGGACGAGAGGACTCCGCACCTGGTTGCTTACATCACGCCTCTAACCCAGGACGGGCGTTTGTCGGCTCGTGATTTCCTTGGAGGCCCGGCAGCGCTGCGCAGAATGCAGACCGACTTCCATGAGCAGTGTGGTAAGCCATTTGGGCTCGCCCGGGGCATTGAGGGTTCGAAAGCAACTCACCAGGCGGTCAGTGCCTATTACCAAGCGCTTCAATCCAGCCCGTCAATGATTAGCCGTTCAGACATGCTTGCTGCTGCATTTGGTATCCAGACTCCCAAATTCAAGTCGTACCTTTCGGCAATCAGATCCATAACAGCCCTAACCGAGTTGCAACAATCAGCAACTGAATCAATCCAAGCTCGAAACATTGCCCTGACCCGCAAGGCTGATGAGCTTCACGCTCGTGAGCTTGCCCTTGAAAGCTTGGAGCTCTCGCTTGAGAAGCGAGCAGACCAACTTGATAGAATCGATCGCGAGCTAGAGATGGCCCTATACAGAGCAGCAAGCGAAAGAGCGCGCGCCGACAAGCTATCTAGTCAACTGGCCGCTCTGAAGGCTCTATCGACTGATCACTATGCTTTGACGCGGAGAGACGGATTTGATCAATGAGCTTCATTTCTTGACATCCGCACTAGCCCCTGCCTCGCGCGCGCGCGCGTTTGGGGGCTCAATATGACCAGGCGAAAGGCACCAGTGAAGCACATCGATTGGTTCCAGGTGATCACTGCGCTATCCCGCAAAGGTTACTCCATGCAAGCCCTGGCAGATGAGCTGATGGTGGCGCGTACCACCCTCATCGGTTGGCGCCAAGGTGCAGAACCGCCCCATTCGGGTGGCGATCGCCTGTTGACCCTGTGGAGCCATGCAACCGGCCTGGAGCGCACACGGGTGCCAACTGTGACCATTGATGACTGGTGGGCCTATCACGCCAAGTGACAGTTAGCCGTCTCGAACCATCGCTAGTTAGCAAGGCCGGGGGGAGGTACCCTGCCTGCGCAATGACAAGGAGCATAGTTATGACCACAGAGATAATTTCGATGGGGCAAGCGGCCTCAATCATTGGCTTCATCACTGCCGTATTTGTCCTGTATCGGATACTGGTGCAGAAGAAGGATGCCGTGATCCAGCTGCTGAAGGAGCGGATTGCAGAGAAGGATGAGCAGATCGCCAAGCTAAAGGATCAGAGTCCAGATTCCTTGGCAGCAGCGCTCTCGGATCGGATCAAAATCTCCCTGGAGGAGATCTCCCGCCTGAGGAGTGATGGAGCTACCCATGAGAGGCAGATCGAATCCAAGGAAAACGAGCTTGCAGAAATCCAAGCCAAGCTGGCCTCTCTCTCCGAGTTGATTCGTGAAAGCGACCTGGTATGCCCGAAATGTGGGGATCCACTAGCCGGCCGCCAGGTACAAACGATCTATGGAGGTAGGGATGGTGAACAGGAGGCGGACATCGTGATCAATAACTACGAGTGCGGGTACTCGATCGCAGACGATGGCAAAGAGCTGTCCCGCTGTGAGCATCAGCTCACAACCTAGGCACATCGGGGCTGCTCTGGAAGGCTCTGAACCGCCTGGGTAAGAAGCCACGAAGGCAAATGTGAGTACATTTGTGAGTAGAACGATAATCAAACAAACATAAAACACTTATAAATCATTAGCTTACGAAAGATATTCGAGTCTCCCTCGGGCACCAAGATCCAGAAAAAACCGACCTTATGGTCGGTTTTTTTGTGGCCGGGATTCAGGGCCTGAAAGCGGTAAGCGTCAGCGGAAATCGCCCTCTTCTCATCTCGCCCTGGTCGTAGTGGGCATATCGGGGCGGCGAACCGCGACGAACACTGGCAATGCCGATGCCACCCAGACAGTCAGTGGCTTCGCGGGTAAATCCTTTAGTGATTTACGTGCCAACTCGGAAACTGTTTGTGGGCTGCCTAGACGGCAGTGAACCTACACCCACGCCGATCCTGGCGAGGTTGAGCTTTCTGAGCTGCCTACACGGCAGTGAACACTTCGGCGCGCTCGGCTCTGCGCTGGCGGATATTTCTGAGCTGCCTACACGGCAGTGAACATGCTGCGCCATCGCTGGGACGATGCCAGGGATTTCTGAGCTGCCTACACGGCAGTGAACCCGCAAGTCAGCAGTAGCCAGCCGATCAAGCATTTCTGAGCTGCCTACACGGCAGCTCAGAAAAAAATCGACGACTCCCTTCTCTATTCCAAGAAGTTCACTGCCGTGTAGGCAGCTCAGAAATCATGCAGGTCGTTGTACAGCTGGGTGAAAGCGTTCACTGCCGTGTAGGCAGCTCAGAAAGACGCCCAACAGGTGAATCCCTGCAACTGTCCGTTCACTGCCGCGTAGGCAGTTCAGGAAAGGCAAAAAAATACCGCCAGGCGGCGGTTGTCTGTTCACTGCCGTGCAGGCAGCTCAGAAACAAGCCCAGCCCCGCACTGGGCCGAGGCCGTAGTTCACTGCCGCGTAGGCAGCTCAACAAAATAGTCGTAGCGAAACTACTTCTGGTTACTCGCCGAGGATGGCACGAACTACACCGTGCTCGCGGCGTTTCGACAAGCCCGTGGCTGCAAGGAGTCGTATCGCAGCCTTTAACGTCGGCTCAGTGCCAAACGTGCAGCGAACAGTACAAAGACCATACCTGTTACTCGATCCATCCATTTGATGAGGTTTCCTTTGCGCAGGATGCCTGCAAAGGATTGTGTCGCACTGATCAACCCCACCGCCCAGATCAACCCCAGCAGCACATGAATGCCCACAAGCCCGAAGGTCCATGCAATCAATGGCTGGCTTTGCGGAATGAATTGCGGCAGGAACGACACGTAGAAAATGCCGACTTTGGGATTGAGCAGATTGCCCATCATGCCCTTGAGAAACCAGTTCGCTGCCGGTCTCCCCTCAGCCTCGGCAGGCGCCAGCGACTGGCGTGGGCGCAGGAGCATGTTCACGCCCAACCATGCCAGATAGGCAGCGCCACAGTACTTGAGGATGTCGTACGCCAGCTCGGAGACGGCGATCAATGCGCCAAGGCCGAAGGCGACCGCCGCGCCCCAAAGCAGGCAACCGGCGTTGATGCCCAGGGCCGCGCGCAGTCCCTGCTTGCGTCCTTCGACGGCGGAGGTTCTGAGGATCAGGGCGGTGTCGAGGCCGGGGGTTATCGTCAGCAGGGTAGCCGCGAGCGTGAAGGCAATCAGATTGTCGGCGATGGACATGGGGGCTCTACCTGACGGGAAGTTGCCCTAGATTAGCTTGGGCGCAGCTTTTTTCGTTGTGGATAAGTGGCTCGATTTTCAGTTTTTCCCCATTCCCTGTAGTCCGTTTCCCAAACATACTCTCGGCCGCCTAAAGCCGTTGCGGTGCCATGGGGCGCGTTCTAGTCTCGCCCGGTCGTTGCTCATCAACGACCGGCTATGACAGGCCGAATCAGCATTGCAACTCACACGGCTTCGCTTTTATGGCGGCTGTAGGTGGGGCACCTTCGGGTGCGCCGGGTTTCCTTGCTGACCGGTCTGTCAACCTGCTTACAGCTGCCACCCTCTTGTTTGACAGCAATGGTGGTTGTCCCTTCATCAGCGAGGAGTTCACCATGTTAAAGATCGTCCCCGATCCCCCTTTCTCCCACGAAAATCCCCACGCCCTCGAAGACCTCGTCCTCCAAATCATCGAACACCTCACCTGCGCCCTAGCCATCACCCATCACAGCACCGCCCTCACCCTCGGCTCCCCCGCCCAGCCCCTGACCATCGCCACCGCCCACGAAGTCGATGCCGCACTGACGCTGGCGGAAACCGCACTGAGCAGGATCCAGGTCCGTCACTGAAGGAGCATCGGAGATGAGCGATACCACTGCAGGCGTCACCGGGTTCGGTTACGGCGATGGCGACAAGCCGCTGTTCCGGGTCGAGCCCGGACATGATTCGAAACTGGCAATGGAACAGGCCTCGGCGATGATGGCCTGCGCCAAGCGCATGACCTTGCTCGCCTCCACCGACGGCGAGGCCGACCTGGGCTGGGCAGCGCACTTGCTGTGCGACATGGTCAAGGCGGTGATGGATGACGTGGAGATAGGGCGCGGACGGGAAAGCCGCTAGGTCAGAGCCGCATTGTCGATAGGTGGGGCTGCACGTAGCCCCGGCCTATTGAGTCGCATCGGCTACACAGGCTGTGATTCAGTCGCTTGGGCGAACCGCTGGCTTCGCACCAGCAGTACCAAACTCCACACTTTAACGGCTTCCGTGACAACTCCCAGTAGAAAAAGCAGCCAGGGTGCTGGCGTAACAAGGACGTTGGGCCATAGGAAGGCGATAGGTATCGAGGGAAGCAGGATCATTCGAAATGGCGCCTGGGCCAGGCCGACATAGGCCGCAGCACGCACGCCTTTGATAAACAGCAAACCACTGGCGACTACCGAGAGATGCACCGCTACGCCTGTAAGGCCGATAAACAATGCCAACTCACCATGCTCGCGTGACAAGGCCACAATGCTTTGCAGATCATCCCAAAATGGAATCCGACCACGGCGAATACTGGCGACTGCGTAGAGCACGATGATGAGCGCATCCATCGCGCCCCAGCATAATTGGATGAATCGCTGAAGCCGATCATTCATCAGGGCCAAAAGCTTCTCCTTTTTTTTCCACACCCACCATCAAGACTCAGCCCAGAATCCTCTGTGCGCTGGTCGCATTGCGCGCCAGCTCCAACACTTTGCCTTGCAGAAAGTCCGCGTAGTACTCCTTCAACTCATCGGCCCAACCAGCAACCAGGTCAAGGATACCTTCCGCCTCATCCTGCGCGAGCCCGAAGTGCTGCCGTTGGCTAAGCAGATTCGCGCGTGACAACCGCGCCCCATCCAGCCCGACGCTCATGGACAGATATTTCGCAGGCCCCTCATCCAGGATCGGCAGCACGTCGTACATGGGCGAAAGTCGCCATCCATCGTTGATGAAAATGACGGCGTGATTGCGAGGATGGTCGTCTGCGTTGCCGACCAGGGCGTTATAGGCCATGCGCATGTACAGCTCACGCAGATCCTGATCCGGCACGCCACGACGATGCATTTCGTTGGCCAGGCGAGCGTACGAACGGGCCTGGAGATCCAGCAGCGTCCAATCCGTCTTCAGCAAGGTCAGGCCACTGAGCATCGGGACTCGCCGGAAGACGCCGTCCATGTACCGACGATCAAAGCGCTCTACCAGCAAGGTCGGCCCCTTTCCATCCAGGTACAGCGAGGTGTTGGCGACGCGCATGCCTTTCATGGCGGCGAAGGTCATGCAGGCATGCTCTACCGGCGCCAGCTCATATTGGTCATAGCGATCATGCGGCTTGGCCAGAATGAGTTTTCCGTCACCCTGGAACGTACGCTTTGGACGGGCGCCTCCAGCAGATGAGCGCTGGTCTCGCACGCCCAAGGTTCTGGCAGTCTCTTCATCGATGTCCTGGTCGTAGACGACATCGCAGGCTTCGATGAACTTGTCCAACCCCGACAGCCGTGGCAGTGGCTTTTGGCCGACACCGACAGGTGGTTTTTTGTCGCGCCCGGTCATCAGGTTTCCCGCGCGATCGCTGTTGGGCGAATCGATCAGCAGGTCATAACGTGTGATCGGGTCACGCTTGAGGCGCTGGAGCAACCTCTCGCCCCAACCGTCTGGCAGGGCGTCGTCAATAAAGCCCGGAACCCCGTGGTTACTGGCGACGCTGAAGACTTGATCCGACAAGGGGTAGTGGAAAGGGTCGGGCACCCATACCTTCGAGTCCAGCACGGCGGGCGAATAGATGAACTCGCCAGGGCGGTTGCCACTCAAGGTCAGGCGCCCAAGCGTCAGAACCTCACCGGTCTGGGGGTGCTCCATGTAGATGTAGGCACTGGGCATCAGAAGTCCTCCGGCTTGGCCCGACGTCTGCGCGCTCGGCGGCCACTGGTCTCGTCCTTCAACTCAACGAAGGAGACTGAAGCGTCCTCCAGAGGACGGAAAACCTTGTCTGCGAGACCAAGGTTCCACAACACGAGCATCAACGATCTGACACTGACGGATGGATCACCACGTTCGATGCGACGCAGCATCTTCTCGGTAACGCCAAGTCTACTGACGACATCCAGTTGCCGGACACCCTGCTCCAGGCGCGCCGTTTTGACTAGAAGCCCTATACGCTGGAGGCTTGCGTCACAATCTACCGGAAAAAATCTTTCCATAAGCGGCCAAATATGTCCGACTAATTAAAATAAACGGACGATTAAATCCGTTTATCCATAGGGTTGGGTACGCCTAAGCATAGCTGAAGAGCCTGCTTATCGAGAACAATCGGATGATTGGCGTCCGTTTATTTTTGAGCTGCGCGGGTCAGAAGAGGTCGACCTGCTGAGCCAACTAAAAACCAACACATAGCAGCTATGGAATTGCTGGTGTTAGACCATCGCCCCATACCGCCCCGCCACCACAATCCGATTGCGCCCCGCACTCTTGGCCTGGTACAGCGCCATATCCGCCTCATGCAACCAGGCCTCGGCGCTCTGAAGATGCCCGCCAAAAGGCGCGATGCCGATGCTCAGGCTCAACCCCTGCTCCGGCAATTCAGGATGGCGATAACACTCCACCGCCTCGCGCAGCCGCTCGAGCACTTCTTCGGCCTGCGCCACGCTGACGCCGGGCAGCATCACGCAGAACTCGTCACCGCCATAGCGCGCCACCGGGTCGCTCTTGCGCAGGTGGGTCGGCAGGAACGCGCTGAGGGTGCGCAGGATGTCGTCGCCCATCAGGTGGCCGTGACGGTCGTTGATCTGCTTGAAATGGTCGATGTCGATCAGCGCCAGCACATTGGCCTGATTGTCGCGGCGGCAACGCTGGAATTCGCGCAGCAGCAGGTCTTTCCAGGCGCCGTGGTTGATCAGGCCGGTGAGGCTGTCGGTCTGGCTCAGGCGCGCCAGGGTGCGTTTGTGCTGGGCGAGCTGGACGGTGACTTGATAGCAGATCAGGCCGATGGCCATGGGGTAGATCAGCAGGATCGGCAGGCACGCAAGCATCTGTGCCTGGCTGGTAGGCGGGAATAGCGGTGGCGCGTACAACCAGAGCCCCAGGCCAATGCCCAGCGCCTGGGCGAGGAAGGTCTTGCCGAGCATGTGCCAGCCGCCAGCAGCGATCTTGTCCATGGCGATCATCGACAGGATGATCACGCTCGGCAGCGGGTTGAGCCCCATGACACCAGCCCAGCAGCCTCCTGCAAAGCCATCGAACACCAGGTTGCGCTGCTCGGCGCGAAAGGGCTGCTTCGACAACCGGGCCAGCTGATAAGCGACGTGCGGCCAGACGAAGCCGTGCAGCGCGAGCAAGGCCCAGGTCCACCAGGCCGGCTGCAGCGGCCAGATGCCGATCAGCACACAGAAGAACCCCAGCCCGGTGCCAATGGCGCGGGGTGGGTACATGCGTTTGGCGAAGGAAAGACCCTTACCCGTTCGCTCGATCATCGAGGGCTCACCGAAAAAATGGACTGTCCTTGAATGCACCGGACAGGCAGCCAGGCGGGAAAATGCCCTGGGGGTCGGCGTTCGAGCATTGTGCCACTATCGAAAACAGGACTTCAAACGTGCTGGACGAAATACACTAACCGTCGGGTTAATTCCGTCTCGACCTCGCGAGAAACACGTCCAGTAACATCCAGTCCACCGAACCTTGCCCCGCCCCCGACGTCGGATCCTTCATCCGCTCCACGAAGAGATCCCTGCGTGAAAAACTACCTCGTGCGCAAGTACCGCCTGGTCCTCAAGACCTTCAACTACATCGGCTGGTCGCTGCTGTGGCTGCTGGTGTGGGACATCCTGGTCACCATCGACTTCATGCTGTTCTTCAACAGCAAGTTCAGCCTGCCGCTGATCCCGCTGACGCTATTGGGTTCGGCGCTGGTGGTGCTGGTGAGCTTTCGCAACAGCAGTGCCTACAACCGCTGGTGGGAGGCGCGCACGCTGTGGGGGGCGATGGTGAACAGTTCACGCAGCTTTGCGCGGCAGGTGCTGACGCTGGTAGACGATCCAGATGACGGGCTCAACCCGGTCAAGGCGACCTTGCTGCGTCGGCATGTGGCCTATGTGAACTGCCTGGCAGCGAACCTGAAGAACGAGCCGTGCCCGCCGGAGCTGATGGCGTTCATCCCGCATCACGAGTTCGAGCGGCGCAATGGTTCGAACAACTTCGCCAACGACATCCTCGCCGGCTCCGCCGCCTTGCTGGCACGCGAATACAAGGCCGGGCGGCTGGACAGCATTCGCCTGGCGCGGCTGGAGTCGACGCTGGTGGACCTGTCCAACGCCCAGGGCGGGATGGAGCGGATCGCCAATACGCCACTGCCCTACCCTTACGTGTATTTTCCGCGGTTGTTCATCACGCTGTTCTGCGTGATCGTGCCGATCGGGCTGGTGGAGTCGCTGGAGTGGTTCACGCCGCTGGCTTCGACGGTGGTGGGCTTCATGCTGCTGGCGATCGAGCGGATCGGCACCGACCTGCAGAGCCCGTTTCGACGCAGCGAGCACCAGATTCCGATGGACACGATCTGCGAGGCCATCGAACGGAACCTGGAGTCGATGCAGCGTGAGGCGCAGTGTGGGGAATGGGTGGATTGAGGTCGATGTGTGGGAGCGGGCTTGTCCCGCGATCACCGGCAAAGCCGGTGCCATCCCCACAGTAGCCAGCGAATCGCCACGCTTACGGAGAGTGCTCAGGCCCGCACATAGCGCTGGCGCAGCACATCGCTGAAGGCATCCACCAGCAACACCAGCACCAGCATGCCGATGATCACCGTGCTGGCCTGGGCTTCCTGGAACAGGCTGAGGGTGGTGTAGAGCATCTGCCCCAACCCGCCCGCACCAACGAAGCCCAGCACACTGGCCATGCGGATATTGTTCTCCCAGCGATACAGGCTGTAGGCCAGCAACTGCGGCCACAGATTGGGCAAGGTGCCGAAGCAGAACGCTGCGACCTGGCTGCCGCCCTGCAAGCGGATCGCCGCCGCCGGCTCTGCGGGCGCGTTCTCCAGCGCCTCGGCGAACAGGCGCCCCAGCACGCCTGCCGTGTGCAGTGCCAGGGCCAGGGTGCCGGCATTGGGCCCGAGCCCGGCTGCCAGCACGGTCAAGGCCGCCCACACCAGCTCAGGGATAGCCCGCAGGGCATTGAGCAGCAAGCGCGCCGCCCCCTGCAGCGGCCAGCCGAAGCGCCCGGCCGCGGGCAATGCCAGTAGCAGGCCAAGCACCATCGCCAGCAAGGTGCCCAGCCCCGACATCGCCAGGGTTTCCAATGCACCACGGCCCACGGCACGCAGATGCTCGGGGGACAGGTCGGGGCTCAGGAAGCGCGAGGCGTACTCGCCCATCTGCGCCAATCCACCATTGCCGACGACGGCCGCAAGGTCGAGTTCCAGGTAGGCGAACGACGCCACCACCGCCGCGACGATGGCGACGATCACCAGCAGGTTGATCGCCCGGTTCATGCCAGCCTCCCGCGCAACACGCGGCTCAACACATCGGCCAGGGTCACCAGTACGAGAAACGCCAGCAGCATGCTCGCCACCTCGGCGCCAGCGAACATGCGCATCGACAGGTCGATCTGCTGCCCCAGGCCGCCAGCACCGACAAAGCCCATCACCACCGAAGCCCGCACCGCGCATTCCCAGCGATAGACCGTGTAGGACACCACCTCCGCCGCCGCCACCGGCAGGATGCCATAGCAGAACGCACTCAGCCGTCCGCTGCCGGCCTGCATCAAGGCGTGGGCCGGGCGCTGGTCCACCGACTCGAAGATTTCGGCATAGACCTTGCCAAGCATGCCGCTGTAGGTGATGGCGATGGCCAGTACCCCCGCCGTCGGTCCCAGCCCCACGGCGCGCACGAACAACAACGCCCAGACGATCTCCGGCACGCTGCGCAGGAACACCAGCAGGCCGCGTACCGGCATGCGCACCAGCCGCGACCAAGGCCCGGGGCGACCCGCGCGGGATGCCGCCCTCAACGACAATGCCCGGCTGCCCAGCAGGCTGGCGGGGATGGCCAGCAGCAATGCCAGGGTCATGCCGGCAGTGGCCACGGCAAGCGTCTGCAGGGTGGCCTCGAACAGCAACGCCAGAAAGTCCCGGTCATGGGCCGGTGGCCAGAAGGCGCCAACGAAGCTTGCCATCTGTTGGCGGTTCTCGGCCTGCAACAGCACCCCGGGGTCGAGTTCGCTCAACTGCACGCCCGGCCACAACAGGGCCAGGCACAACAGCGTCAGCAACAGACGTGGCAACGCCGCAGGGTCGCGGGCATCGGTCTTCAGCATCGCGGGATCTGCACCGTCAGCGTCGGCCCCACGGTCGTTGGCGACGCCAGTTGCTCATTGGCGTAGAGGGCGTCGAGCAAGGCATCGGTCACCGCCACTGCCGGGCAATCGAACACCACGCGCCCTTCGCGGATGCCAATCACCCGGGGGAAATGCGCGAGCGCCAGCTCCACGGCATGCAGGCTGGCGACCAGTGTCACGCCATGGGTTTGCGCGTGGCGATTGAGCAGGGCCAGGCTGTGATCAGCCAGCACCGGGTCCATCGCCGAGACGGGTTCGTCGGCCAGCAGTACTTCAGGTTGTTGATACAGCGCCCGGGCGATACCCACCCTTTGCAACTGGCCACCGGACAACTGCCCGCACTGCACGAACAGCTTGTCGGCCAGCCCCAACTCCGCCAGCACCTGTCGCGCGCCCGGCACATCGCTGGGGTGCAGCAGATTGAGCAGGCCGCGCAAGGTGCCCCACTGGCCAAGGCGCCCGGCCAGGACGGCGGTGACCACCCGCTGGCGCGGCGGCAGCGGCGGCGCCTGGTGCACCAGCGCGACCCGCGCCCGCAGGCGCTGCCGCGCACCCGCCGACAATGCCCAGGGCTGTGCGCCAAGTAACTCCAGGTGCCCGGCGCCGGGCTGCACGGCCGTGGCCATCAGGTGCAGCAGGCTGGACTTGCCCGCTCCCGATGGCCCGATCACCGCCACCCGCTCGCCCTTGTCGATGCGCAGGCTCACGTCTTCGAGGGCGCGCACCTGACCATGCCGAAGCCCTGCCGCGTGCAGTTGAATACTCACTTGAGCAAGCCGGCCTCACGGGCAGCCTGTTCGGTGCCGGCGTAGTTTTCGGGTTTGGTTTCGATGAAGCGGCTGGCCGCTTGCAGGTCGAGGATCGCCTTGTGCTCAGGCTTGGCCGGGTCGAGGGCGAGGAAGGCTTGCTTGATCTTGTCTTTCAGGGCCGGGTCCATGTTGCCGCGCACGGTCCAGTTGTAATCGTAGTAGGTCGGCGTGGTGGCAAACACCTTCACCTTGCTGGTGTCGACCTTGCCCGCATCGACCAGCTTCTGCCAGACGCTGGCGTTGAGCACGCCGGCATCGACCTTACCCGCCTGAACCCAGGCCACGGTGGCGTCGTGCGCACCGGAATAGGCGACCCGACTGAAGTAGCCTTCAGGCTTGATGTTGTCTTGCTTGAGCATGAAATAGCGCGGCATCAGGCTGCCGGACGTCGAGGAGATCGAACCGAAGGCAAAAGTCTTGCCCTTCAGGTCGGCCAGGCTCTTCACGTCCGGGTTGGCGGTGATGAACTTGCTGGTGAACTGCGCATCCTGCTCACGCTGCACCAGCGGAGTGGCGGTCGGATCCTTCAGGTGCACCTGGACGAAGGTGAAGCCCCCCAGCCAGGCCAGGTCCAGGCGATTGCTGGCCAGCGACTCGACCACCGCCGGGTAGTCGGCGACCGGTACGAACTGCACCTTCATGCCCAGTTGCTGCTCGAGGTATTCACCCAGCGGCTTGAACTTGCGCAGCAGTTCGGTCGGCGCTTCGTCGGGAATAGCGCTGACCCGCAAAGTGTCGGCGGCCTGTGCGATGACGGCGCAGCAGGACAGCATGAGGCCGGCGGCGAGCGCCAAGGGGCGTTTGAGCATGGGAGTTCTCCGGTTCAATAGCGGGGAAAGTGCCGGCGACGCACCGACTGCGGGAATTATAAGAGCCGATGGCGCAAAGGCCAGCTTTGCTACAATCGCGCAACAATTGGACCCCGAGGTGCCTAATGAGCGAGCCGATTCGCCTGACCCAGTACAGCCACGGCGCAGGCTGTGGCTGCAAGATCTCCCCCAAGGTGCTGGATGTGATCCTTGCCGAAAGCGGCAGCCAGGCGCTGGACCCCAAGCTCTGGGTCGGCAACGCCTCGCGTGACGACGCTGCCGTGTACGCCCTGGACGACGAGCGCGGGGTGGTCTCGACCACCGACTTCTTCATGCCCATCGTCGACGATCCGTACGACTTCGGCCGTATCGCCGCGACCAACGCCATCAGCGACATCTACGCCATGGGCGGCGACCCGCTGATGGCCATCGCCATCCTCGGCTGGCCAGTCAACGTGTTGCCGCCTGAGGTTGCCCGCGAGGTGATCCGTGGTGGCCGTGCGGTCTGCGCCGAAGCGGGCATTCCACTGGCCGGCGGCCACTCCATCGATGCGCCCGAGCCAATCTTCGGCCTCGCGGTGACCGGCGTGGTCGGCAAGCGCAATCTCAAGCGCAACGACACCGCGACCGCCGGCTGCACGCTGTACCTGACCAAGCCACTGGGTATCGGCATCCTCACCACCGCCGAGAAAAAGTCCAAGCTGCGTGAACAGGACCAGGGCCTTGCGCGGGACTGGATGTGCACCCTGAACACACCCGGCAGCCGCTTCGGCAAGCTCGACGGGGTCAAGGCGATGACCGACGTGACCGGCTTCGGCCTGCTCGGCCATCTGGTCGAAGTCGCCGAAGGCAGCGGCCTGACCGCGCGCCTGCAGTTCGAGGCAGTACCGCGCCTGCCGGGTGTGGATCACTACCTGGCCGAGGGCTGCATTCCCGGCGGTACGCTGCGCAACCACGACAGCTATGGCCACAAGATCGGCACCCTGAGCGATGAGCAGAAGCACCTGCTGTGCGACCCGCAGACCAGTGGTGGCCTGCTGGTAGCCGTGAGTCCCGAGGGTGAGGCGGAGTTTCTGGGGGTCGCCGCTGAACTGGGCCTGGACCTGTCGCCGATCGGCACACTGGTCGAGCGACAGACCTACGCAGTCGAGGTGATTTGATGCGCCCCGACTGCACTGACTTCAAACAGCTGTTCCTCGACGATGCGCCGATGATGGACATGCGTGCACCGGTCGAGTTTGCCAAGGGTGCCTTCCCCAGCGCCATCAACCTGCCGCTGATGAACGACCAGGAGCGGCAGAAGGTTGGCACCTGCTACAAGCATCAGGGCCAAAGCGCAGCCATCGCCCTGGGCCACCAACTGGTCAGCGGCGCGGTCAAGCAGGCGCGCCTGGAAGCCTGGGCCGCATTCGCCCAGGCCAACCCCCAAGGGTATCTGTACTGTTTTCGTGGCGGCCTGCGCTCGCAGATCGTCCAGGGCTGGCTGAAAGACGTGGGCATCGACTATCCGCGGGTCAAAGGCGGCTACAAGGCCCTGCGGACCTTCCTGATGGACACCACCCAACAGGCAGTCGAGCAATGCGACTTCGTACTGCTGGGCGGCCTGACCGGCACCGGCAAGACCGACGTGCTGCTGCAACTGGACAACGTGCTCGACCTCGAAGGCCACGCCAACCACCGCGGCTCCAGCTTCGGCAAGCGCGCCACCGCGCAACCGGCACCGATCGACTTCGAGAACCGCCTGGCCATCGATGTGCTCAAGAAGCGGGCGCGGGGCGTGCAGCAGTTCGTGCTGGAGGACGAGGGGCGGATGGTCGGCAGCTGCTCGGTGCCGCTGGCGCTGTACCAAGGCATGCAGCAGTATCCGCTGGTGTGGCTGGAAGACAGTTTTGCCCATCGCGTCGAGCGCATCCTGCGCGACTACGTGATCAACCTGTGTGCCGAATTCGTTGCCCTGCATGGCGAAGAGGATGGGCGCCGCCTGTTTGCCGAGCGCCTGCGTCAGAGCATGGGCAATATCCACAAGCGTCTGGGTGGCGAACGCTTCCAGCGGCTGTATGAACTGCTGGAGCAGGCGCTGCAGGTGCAATTGCGCAGCGGTGAAGTGGACCTGCACCGAGGCTGGATCGAGGGTTTGCTCAACGAGTACTACGACCCGATGTATGCGTATCAGCGTGAGGCGAAGTCGGGCAGGATCGAGTTTGCCGGCGATGCGGTCGAGGTGCGGGAGTACCTGAAAGCACGGGCGCTGCGTCGGCGCTGATTGCCTCGCGGGGCATGGCACCGGCTTTGCCGGTGCGATACCTGGAGGAGCAACTGTCTTGCTCAAAATCTAAAGGCCAGCCCACCCCCCCTGTGGGAGCGGGCTTGTCGGGGCGCCGAACCGCCGCGAACACGGGCGTAGCCCGTGCCAGGCAGCGCGTTGTATTTTTCGCGGGCAAGCCCGCTCCTACAGGGTTCGAGACCATTCACTGCCCAGGGCTGAGAATCCGCTCCAGCTCCGCGGCGCGCTCGCGGGTCATGTCCAGTACGCACATGCCGCCTTCGAGTTGCGCCAGGGTCCCGCCGCTGGCCTGCACGTGGAACTTGCAGTTCTTGTCGCGGAAGCTGATCCAGTCGCGCTGCACTTCGCGCAGGCTTTTCTGCTGCGGCGCCTCGAGCTTGCCGAGCAACTGCTTGTAGACCCGGTTGAGGCGATCATCCTGCAACTTGGTTTCATCCTTGATGCAGGCACTCATCGCAACGGTGCTGGAGGCGTTGTCCATGCATTGGGTATAGGCGGGGGAGTTCTCGTCGGCCTGTGCCTGCGAGGCGAATACCAGCGCGGCAACGACGGCTGCCAGGGAATGCTTGAACATCGAAGAGAACCCTCTGATCGGAAAGATTGCCAGCCTAGCAGCAAGTACGCCGCAAGGCCCCTGTAACCCTGTGAAATCGGACCCGTCCTACGCAGGTGAATGCCAGCCCTGGCAGTGGCGATGGATCAGCTCGCGCAACCACTGATGCCCAGCATCGCCCTCGCGCCGGGCATGCCAGGCCTGGGCAAAGCTGAACGCGCTGATCGGCAGCGGCGGCTCGAAGACCCGCAGGGCCTTGTCTGGCGGGCTTGCTGCCAGACTGCGCCGGGCCACGGTCAGCACCAGGTCGGTCCCGGCCAGCACGGTCTGGGCCGCGCCCCAATGCGGCAGAGTAAGGGCAATGCGCCGACGGACACCAAGAGCCTTGAGTGCCTGGTCGATCTCGTTGTCGATGCCAGGACGTACCGCCACCAGTACATGCGGGCGCGCCAGCCAGGTGTCCAGAGTCAGGCCGCCACGTGCTGGCAGGCTGCTGCGATCGGCCACACAGACAAACGACTCCTCGAACAAGCCCTGCTCATGGACCTCCGAGGGCAACTCGGGAAACACCCCCAGGGCAAGATCCACTTCGCCATCGATCAACTGCCCGAGCATCGCCTCGCGGCTGCCCTGGGAGATGACCAGATCGATCTGCGGTGCCACGCTACGCAACTCGCGCATCAGCGCAGGGAGGACCACCTGGGCGCCGTAGTCGGACATCGCCAGGCGAAAGGTGCGGCGCGCCTTGCCCGGCTCGAACCCCGGGCTGCCCAGCAGCCCGTCGAGCTGCGCCAGCGCCTGCTGCAGCGGATCGCGCAGGGCCTGGGCGCGAGGGCTCAGTACCAGGCGGGCGCCACGGCGTACCAGCAGCGGGTCGGCGAAGATGTCGCGCAGCTGCGCCAGTGCGTGGCTCACCGCCGGCTGGCTGCGGTGCAAACGCAGCGCCGCGCGCGAGACGTGCTGCTCGCTGAGCAAGGCATGCAGGGTCAGGAGCAGGTTGAGATCGATGCGACGCAGGTCATCCATATGGCGAATACAGCCTGTGCAGAATTCGAATTTCCATCATTTAAGCGCATACAAGAGACTGGGCCAAGGTTATCCACAGGAGCTCACGCCATGCCCAACGTCTTTGCCTTGTCCGCCATCCTGCCCTTGCTCGTCGCCCTGCTCGCAGGAGCGGCGGTGCCTTTTCAGGCTGGCAGCAATGCTGCATTGGGGCGCTTGCTCGGGCACCCGTTGTGGGCGGCGGGGGTTTCGCTGCTGGTCAGCCTGATGATGCTGGTGCCAGCGCTGCTGTTGATGCGCGCGCCCATGCCACAGCTGCAGAACCTGGCCCAGGCACCCTGGTGGGCCTGGCTGGGGGGCGTCGCCGGGGTGATCTACATCACCGCCGCGTTGGTGCTGACGCCACGCCTGGGCGCGGCGGGGTTCATCGTCTGCGTGATCGCCGGGCAGGTGCTGTCGTCGTTGCTGATCGACCAGTTCGGCTTGATGGGCCTGCCGGAGAAACCCGTGAACCTGCCACGGCTGCTGGGGGTGGCGATGATCGTCGGGGGCATGCTGGTGGTGCAGTGGGGCACGGCGCGCAGCGCCTGAGGCCAGGGCTCTACAAGCTTTGTGCAGGCTCGGGCGGCATCAGCACCTGATCCACCTCGAAGCGCAGCGAGGGCATCTGCGTTGCGGCATACAGCATCACCCCGAGCGCCGCGATCAGGGCCACGTCCAGCCAGTGCCAACCTGGCATGTCGTCGGCCTTGCGGGCCTTCCAGCACCACCAGGCCTGGCCCGCGCAGAAGGTCAGGATCGACAGCGACCACAGGTAGAACCCGGCACCGAAACCTGTGACATCGTGGAACGCGTAGCTGCGGTTGTCGGGTAGCCGCTCGAGGCCAAGGCTGCTTGCGGCCAGGTACAGCGCGAGCAGACCGAACAGCAACGACAGTCGCCGCAAGCGCCGATGGCTCAGGACCGCCAGCGCCATCAGGGGGTTGGCGAACCACTGGTACAGCTCGAATGCCACGCCCCAGGGGCCGTAGAGCAGCATCTGCAAAGCGGGCATGTGCCGCCCGGCCCCCATCAGGACGCCGTCGAAACACAGGCCAAGCAGGTAAAGCAGCAGGCTGATACTGAGGTAGTAGGCTGGCAACCGAAGCTCCATCGGATCGGGCGAAACCCCGACCTTACCGCACCCGCGCCTCAGGCGACAGGCGGTTCCAGCAACAGCCCGTAAATCCCCGAGTCGGACAGCTCGCCCGCCACGCACCAGCGGGCGCGCAGCGTGCCTTCGAGGACGAAGCCCTGGCGCTCCAGGGTGCGCGCCGAGCCTTGGTTGCGCGGGTCGATCTCCGCCTCCAGGCGGCGCATGTGCAGGGTGTGGGCCAGATAGTCGATGAAGCAGGTCAGCGCCTCGTCCATGTAACCCCGACCTTGCACGGCCTTGGCCAGGCAATAGCCGATCTCGCCACGACGCGAATCGTCATCGAGATTGAACAACTGGACCATGCCGATCAGCTCGCCGTTGTCGCGCCGGTACATGCCGAGCTTGAGCAGGGTGCCGGCGGCATAGGCTTCACGGTCGGCGGCCAGGGCGCTTTCGGCCTCGGCCAGTTCTTGCCAGGGGGCATGGTGCCAAAAACGCATGACCTCCGGGTCGGCCATGATCGCCAGCCACTGCGCCGCATCGCCATGACGCATGGGGCGCAGTTGCAGGCGCGGGCTGTCCAGGCACAGGTCGCTGGGGAAACTGCGGGGGTGGGTCACGCCGGGACTCCTGTCCGACTTTGGGAAGATGACAGTCTAGCGTCAGCGGCGTGACGAAAGTAAGTCGAGGTGGCGGTGAAGGCTCCGTCACGTAGCAAGCCCGCACCCACAGGTCTTGTGGGTGCGGGCTTGTTATGTAACGGGGCTGCAGAACAGCCCCTGTGGTTCAACCGATCAGAAGCCCATGCTGAAGCTCAGCACCACGCCATGGTCGCGGTTCTCGCTGGACAACTGCCCGGAGTAACCCAGGCCCAGCTTGCCGCTCTGGCCCACGGCCAGGTCGACACCCGCCTCGACCACCGCCGCATCCCGCGCGATCGGCACCCCTTCGGTGCTGAAGCTCGCACCTCCGGCGATGAAGCGTGCATCGGCATCGGGCTTGGTATCGCCGAACGCGTGGCGCCAGCCGACCGACAGCCGCGGAGTGATCTCGCTGCCGTTGTCCAGCTTGATACGCTTGCCGGCGCGCACCCCGACGGTGGAGAAGGTCACGTCCTGATCGACGCTGGCCTTCAGGCGACCGTCCCCACCCTTCTCACGGGCACTGTCGCTGTCGTAGTTGACGTAGGCAAGGCCTGCGAACGGCTCCAGGGCGATACCGCCAGCGTCGATGGCGTAACCCACCTCGCCGAACACCTGGGCGCTGCGTGCCTTGTACTTGGCTTTCAGGCGGTCGTCGTAGCTGCCCACCTGGACATCGCGCTTGGTATCGATGTCGTGCCAGGTGTAGCTGGCGCCCAGGCGTGCGGCGAAGGCATCCATCTGGTAACCCAGGTAGGTGGCCAGGTGGTAGCTGTCGACGCTGGCGTCCGACTGACGACGGTGGGCATCGATGCTGCTGCGGGTGTACCCGGCAGCGATACCGACCTTCCACTGATCGTCCAGGGCACGATCGACACCGAGCATGAAGCCCGACAGGTCACGGTCGACGCTGGCATGGCTGCTGCTGCCGTCGTAGTCACCCCAGCCGCCGATGGCGCGGATCCAGCCCACGGCCTGGCCCTGGCAACCTTCGCTGGTCAGCTGCTGGTTGGCGGTCGGCGCCAGGGTGCGGCGTGGGTCGTCCTCGCGGCTGCAATCCGGTTGACGCATACGGTCGTTGACCGCGTCGCGGATGTAGCGCGAATCCTCGATCAGCACGGTCGCGGTGCTGGCGTGTATTTCCCCGGACAGGCTGTCGAACGCCGACTGCGCGGCCTGACGGTCGAGCGGCAGGATGTTGTCGCGCAGGCTGGTCGGCGCACCGGTGCTTTCCAGGGCCGTGGCGACACCACGCTGGTTGCTGGAGGCAGCGACATCGGCGAACGAGTTGCCGTTGCGGCTGACCGACAGGGTCACCTGGTTGGCGCCATAGTCGATCGAGCTGTTGAGGAACGCCGAGTTCACCAGGTTGTTGCTGGCGAAGGTGCCGTTGATGCCGCCAGCTGCACTGACCACGGTGTACTGCCCGTTGCCGCCGGAGAGGTTGGCAACCGTCAGGCTGCCACCCAGGTTGGCGGTGCCGCCGACATTCAGGTAGTTCACCGGGGCGGTGCCCAGGTCGATGACCAGGTTGCCGTCACTGGCGTTGGTGAAGTTGCCACTGACATTGAGGTTGCCCGCAGGCCCTGGCAGCACGGTGCCGTGGTTGGTCAGGCTGGCGACGGTGCCGTTGCCGGTCAGCGCCGCGCCGTTGGCCACGGTGACCTGGGCGCCAAGGTTGGTGCCCGGGTTGTCGGCATTGCCGACTTGCAGCGTGCCCTGGTTGACGTTGAAGGCGCCGCTGAACGGCTGGTTGCCGGTCAGCAACAGGCTGCCCGCCCCTTGCTTGGTGGTGGTGCCGGTGCCGCTGAGGGTGCCGTTGAAGGTGCCGTTGGTGCCCTGCGCGAACACCAGGTTGGCGTTGTTGGTGATGTTGCCTTGCAGGCTGGTGGTGTTACCGGCCAAGGTGCCGCCGCTGACGGTGGTGCCGCCGCTGTAGGTGTTGGCACCGGTCAGCACCAGGGTGCCTGCGTCGAGTTTTTCGATACCGCCAGTGCCAACCAGTGGCGCACTGATCACGGCGCTGGCACCTGCGTTGACCCGTACCGGCGCCAGGCTGCCATCGGCGCCGTTGACCGGGGTCAGGCTGCCACCTGTACCCGGCACCACCTGGTAGCCGTCGCTGAGGAACTGCATGCCGCTGAACGACTGATTGCCGACCACGGTGACGGTGCCAGGCTGGCCACCGAACACGGCGAAGGCATCGCTCCAGGTTTCGCCAGTGGTGCCGTTGGCGTTGGTCCAGTTGGTACCAGGGCCCCAGGTGCCACTGCCGCCGCCGATGCTGCCGTCCGGATTGGTCTTGCCGCCGTTCCAGAACTGCAGCTGGTCGCCCGCGCCCTGCACCACCAGGTTGATCTGGTTGGCGATGGCGGTCTGCAGGCTCAGGTCGCCCAGTGCCACGCTGCCGGGGACAGCGCCGAAGACCAGACCATTGTTGGTCAGCGCGCCGCCATAGTTGAACAGCTGGTAGACGCCGGTGCCGAAGCCGCCGGCATTGGTGATGTTCAGCGTACCGTCGAGCACCAGGTTGCCGTCGACCTTGACCACCGTAGTGGACGCCGCTGGCGCCCCGAGCGAGAAGTCCAGGGCGCTGCCGGAACTCAGGTTCAGGCTGCCTACCGTCAACGGTGTGCTGCTCTGGCCTGCGGCCAGGGTGGCGCCGTCGGCGATCTGCACAGCCCCGGCATAGGTGCCGCTGCCGCCCAGGCGAGCGCCGGTAGCGACCTGTACCGTGGCGCTGTCCAGGCGTCCGTTGACCAGCAGGCTGCCGGCATTGACGGTGGTGGCACCGGTCAAGCCGTTGACACCGGTCAGCAGCAGTTCACCACTGCCGTTCTTGGTCAGCGTACCGCTGCCAGTGAGGTTGCCGGTGTAGCTGCCGTTGGCGTTCTGCTCGAAGGTCAGCGCCGCGTTGTTGAGGATCGCACCCTGCAGGCTTGTGGTGTTGCCGACCACGCTGCCCGCGTTGATCTGGGTGCCGCCGCTGTAGCTGTTGCTGCCGCCCAAGGTCAGCAGTCCTGCGCCATTCTTGACCAGCCCGCCGACACCGCTGATGTCGCCGTTGAGGGTCAGCGCGTTGCTGCCGCCGATGGCCAGTGCGCCGTTGAGTACTGCGGCGTTGGCCAGGGTGACGGCGGTGTTGCTGTCCAGGGTGGTGCCCGCGGCGGCCGTCAGCGTGCCGCTACCCAGCGCACTGTCGTTGCCGACCACCAGGGTGCCGCCGTTGAGCGCGGTGCCGCCGCTGTAGCCGTTGGCGGCGTTGAGCACCAGGGTGCCAGCATCGTACTTGGCCACGTTGCCGGCACCGTTGAGGGCGACGTTGAGGGTGGCGGTGACGCCGCTGTCTACCCGCAGGTTGGTGGTGCCGCTGGTGCTGGTGAGCAGCTCGCCCCCCGTCCCGGCATCGAGCACATAGCCGTCGGTGATGAACTGCAGGCCGGTGATGCTGTGGCTGCCGTTCACGGTGACGGTGCCGGTGGCGCCCTGGAAGACGGCGAAGGTGTCGTTCCAGGTGGTGTTGAGTACGCCGTTGGCATCGGTCCAGTTGGTATTGGTGGCATCCCATGTACCGCTGCCGCCATCGATCAGGCCGTTGGCCACGCTCTGGCTGCCGTCCCAGAACAGCACGTTGCTGGCACCGCCCACCACCAGGTTGACCTGGTTGGCAATGGCCGTCTGCACCGTCAGGTCGGTCACTGGAACGGGCGTGGTGCCAAAGGTCAGGCCATTGTTGACGAGGCTGCCGCCGTAGGCGAACAGGCGGTACACACCGGCACCGAAGCCACCGATATCAGTGACGTTCAAGGTGCCGCCAAGGGTCAGGTTGTTGGATACGTTGACCAACGGCGAATTGCCGCCAGTCGGCGCGCCAAGGGCCGCGTTGAAGTTCGAACCGGCATCCAGCGACAGGTTGCCCGCGTTCAGGGTCGTGCCGCTGGTGGCTGCGAGGCTGCCGCCGCTGGCGACGGTCACCGCCCCACCGAGGCTGCCCGCACCCGACAGCGTCGCCCCACTGGCAACGTTGACCGCGCTGCTGGCGAGCGATCCATCCACCTTCAAGCCCCCGGCCTGCACGTTGGTATTGCCGGTATGGCTGTTGCTGCTGCTCAGGGCCAGGGTGCCGGTGCCGAGTTTATTGAGCGTGCCGGTGCCGCTGATGTTGCCGTCGAACACGCCGCCTTCGACGTTGAGGCTGTTGCCTGCAGCGATCTGGATCGCGCCGGTGCCACCGATCTCGCCCAGCGTGGTGTTGCCGTCAAGATTGAGGCTGGCGCCTGCACTGACGTTCAACTCGCTCTGGGTGCCCAGCGCGGTGGTGCCGATAGTGCTCAGGCTGCCGGAGAGGATGTTGAGGATACCGCTGAAGGTGTTGTTGCCCGACAGGGTGAGGTCGGCCAGGCCGTTCTTGTTCAACACGCCGTTGCCACTGAGCACACCGGCCAGTTGCAGGTCGTTGCTGCCCAGCACGTTGAGGATGCCGGTGACACTGACCGGATTGGCCAGCGTGACCGCAGCGCTGCTGTCGAGGTTGGCGTTGCCGGTCACGTCCAGGCCACCTGTGCCGAGCGCGCCGTTGTTGCCGACCACCAGGGTGCCGGCCTGCAGCTCGGTGCCGCCGCTGAAGGTATTGGCGCCCAGCAGGCTGAACCGCGCGATGCCGGACTTGATCAGACGGCCAGCGCCAGCGACGGTGCCGCCGAGGCTCAGGTCATTGCCGCCCAGCACGTTGAGGTTACCGGCCAGGTTGACGTTGTTGGCCAGCGCCACGGCCTGGCTGCTGTCCAGGCTGGTGCCTGCCGCCACATCGAGCGCGCCGGTACCCAGTGCGGTGTTGGAACCTACCACCAGGGTGCCGCCGTTCAGCGCGGTGCCGCCGCTGTAGCTGTTGTTGCCGGACAAGGCCAGTTGCGCACTGCCGGCCTTGACCAGGCTGCCAGCGCCGCCAATGTTGCCGGTGAGCGCCAGATCGTTGTTGCCGGTCAGGTTCAGCGGGCCGGCGAGGGTGATCGCATTGGCCAGGCTCACGTTCTTGTTGGTGTCCAGGGTGGTACCACTGGCAGTGTCCAGCAGGCCGGTGCCGAGGGCGGTGTTGCTGCCCAGCACCAGGGTGCCGCCACTGAGCTGGGTGCCGCCGCTGTAGCTGTTGTTGCCGTTGAGCACCAGGGTGCCGGTGTCGAGCTTGTTCAGTTTGCCGACACCGCCCAGGCCGACATCGAGGGTCGCGATCACGCCGGGATCGACCCGCACGCTGGTATCGCCACCGCTGCCGTTGACCAGGTCGAGCAGGCCGGCGGTTCCGGCCAGCAGGCGATAGCCGTTGCTGACGAACTGCATGCCATTGACGCTCTGGCTGCCGTCGACGGTGACGTCACCTGCCGTGCCCTGGAACACCGCGAAGGTGCTGCCCCAGGTAGTGTTGACGGTGCCGTTGAGGTCGGTCCAGTTGGTGTTGCCGGCGTTCCACACGCCGGTGCCACCATCGACCTGGCCGTTCGGGGCAGTCTGGCTGCCGTCCCAGAACTGGATGTTCAGGCCGCTGGAGCTGACGAGCAGGTTGATCTGGTTGGCCAGGGCGGTCTGCAGCGACACATCGCCAAGGCTCACGCCCAGCGGCAGGGTGCCGAAGTCCAGACCGTTGTCGGTCAGCGCGCCGGCGTAGTCGAACAAGCGGTACACGCCGTTGCCGAAGCCACCGATATTGCTGACGTTGAGGGTGCCGTCGAGGGTCAGGTTGCCGCCGACATTGAACAGTGCGGTGCCGCCAGTGCCTGGCGAAGCCAGGCCGACATCGACGATCGATCCGCTGTTGAGCACCAGCGAACCGAGGCCCAGGGTGGCGCCGCTCTGGCCTGCCAGGTGGCCGCCGTTGTCGATCACCACCGAGGCATTGGCAGAGCCGCTGCCGGTGAGGGTTGCGCCGCTGGCGACGGTCAGCAGGTTACTGCCCAGGCTGCCATCGATTTTCAGGGTGCCAGCGTTGACCTGCGTGTTGTCAGCCAGGTTGCTGGTACCGGTAAGGGTCAGAGTACCGGTGCCATCTTTGGCCAGGCCGCCCAAGCCGCTGAGGGCGCCACCGAAGGTCGTACTGGCGTTGTTGCTGCCCAGGTTCAGGGTGCTGCCAACGCCGACATCGACGTTGCCGCTGCCGGTGAGGGCACCAAGGCTGGTGTTGCCGTTGAGGTTGAGCTGGCCACTGGCACCGATGTTGAGGGTGTCGACGTTGGCCAGCACGCCGCTGCCGAGCGTGGTGAGCGAGCCGGCCTGGATATCGACGTTGCCGGTGAAAGTCTTGACGCCGACCAGGGTCAGGTCGTCGACACCGGTCTTGACCAGGTTGCCTGTGCCGCCCAGATCGCCACTGAGGATCAGGGCGTTGGCGGCCTCGACGGTCAGGTTGGCGCCGTTGCTCAGGGCGATGGTGTTGCCCAGTGCCATCGGCGCGCTGTTGGCCAGGGTGGCGTCGGCGGTCACGCTGAGGGTGCCGGTGCCCAGGGCGCCACTGCTGCCGAGGGTCAGGCGCCCGGCATTGAGCTCGGTGCCGCCCTGGTAGCCGTTGTTGCCGTTAAGGGTGAGGTTGCCGCTGCCGTTCTTGGTCAGCCCAGCGGTACCGTTGATCACACCGTTGAGGGTCAGGTCGTTGGTGCCGGCGACAGTGAGGCCGGCGTTGAGGGTGACGTTGTTGGCCAGGGTGGTGCTGGCGACGCCGCTGCTCAGGGTCGAAGCCCCGGCGACGGTCAGGGCGCCCTGCCCCAGCGCGTTGTCGTTACCCACCACCAGTTGCCCGGCGCCCAGGGTGGTACCGCCCAGGTAGTTGTTGGCGCCATTGAGGGTCAGGGTGCTGGCGCCAGCCTTGTTCAGGCCACCGACACCGTCGAGCACGCCATTGAGGGTCAGGTCGGCGGTGCCTGGCAGGTTGAGCGTGCCGCCCAGGTGCACATTGTTGGCCAAGGCGGCGCTCGCGCTGGCATCGAGGGAGGTATTGGCGCCTGTGGTCAGATCCCCGGTGCCCAGCGCGGTATTGCTGCCGACGGTCAGCGTGCCGGCGTTGAGCGTGGTGCCGCCGCTGTAGGTGTTGTTGCCGTTGAGGGTCAGGCTGGCGGCACCGTTCTTCACCAGGCCGTTGGTGCCGGAAACCACACCGTTGAGGGTGAGGGCCTGGCTGCCATCGAGGGTAAGATTGCCACCGGTCAGGTTGACCGCGTTGACCAGAGCCAGAGCCTGGCTGGCGTCGAGGGCTGCGGCGCCGGTGACGTTCAGGGCGCCACTGCCCAGGGCACTGGCGTTGCCCAGCAGCAGGCTGCCGGCTTGCAACGAGGTGCCGCCGGTGTAATTGTTGGCGCCGTTGAGCACCAGTTGACCGGTGCTGGTCTTGTTAAGGCCGCCGCCGCCGCTGATGACCCCGTCGAGGGTCAGCGTCTGGGCGTTGTTGACGCCCAAGGTAGCGCCCGTGCCCAGGCCGATGGCGTTGGCTACTTGCAGGGCGCCCGTGGTGGCCAGGGTGCTGTTGCCGGTGACCGAAAGATTGCCAGCGCCCAGCGCGCTGCCGTTGCCCAGGGTCAGGGTGCCTGCGGCGAGCGTGGTGGTGCCTTGGTAGGTGTTGGCGGCACCGAGGGTCAGGTTGCCGGTGCCGGTCTTGGTCAGCCCACCAGTACCGCTGATCACGCCGCTCAGGGCCAGGTCGTTGTTACCAGGCAGGGTCAGGGTGTCGTTGAGCGTGACCTGATTGGCCACGATCAGGGGGCCAGTGGTGGCCAGGTTGCTGGCGCCGCCGACGGTCAGGTTGCCGAGGCCCAGTGCCGAGTTATTGCCCAGGGTCAGGGTGCCGGCGTTGAGGGTCACGCCACCGGACAGGGTGTTGGGGCCACCCAAGGTGAGGTTGCCGGCGCCATTCTTGGTCAGGCTGCCAGCGCCCGCGACCAGCCCAACAAGGCCCAGGTCGTTGCTGCCGGCGATGGTGAGGTTGCCGCCCAGATTGACGGTGTTGCCGATAGTGAGCGCCGAGTTGCTGTCCAGGGTGGTGCCCGCAGCCGCGTTGAGCTGGCCGAGGCCGAGCGCGCTGGCGTTGCCGAGCACCAAGGTGCCCGCGTTGAGACTGGTGTTGCCCAGGTTGCCATTGGTGCCATTGAGGGTGAGTGTGCCGCTGCCGGTCTTGGTCAGGCCGCCGACACCATTGATGTTGCCGCCTAGCACCAGGTCCTGCGCGCCAGCGATGGTGAGGTTGCCCGCCAGGTTGAGCGCATTGGCCAGGGTCACGTTGGCGCCTGCACTCAGGGTTGTGCCACCTGTGGCATTCAGCGCGCCAGTGCCCAGGGCGGTGTTGCTGCCAACCACCAGGGTGCCGCCATTGAGGCTGGTAGAGCCCTGCTGGCTGTTGCTGCCGTTCAGGGTGAGTACGCCGGTGCCGTTCTTGATCAGCCCACCGGTGCCGCTGAGTGCGCCGTTGAGCGTGAGGTTGCCAGTGCCTGGCACAGTCAGGTTGGCGTTCAGCGCTACAGTATTGGCCAGCGCCACGCTGCCAGTAGCGGCGAGGCTGGAAGCGCCAGTGACGTTCAGGCCGCCTGTGCCGAGGGCCAGGTCGTTGCCCAGGGTCAAGGTGCCAGCGGCAAGGGTGGTGCCGCCGCTGTAGGTGTTGGCGTTGCCCAGCGTCAGGTTGGCCGCGCCGTTCTTGACCAGGCTGCCGGCACCCGATACCACGCCAGACAAGCCAAGGTCGGCGCTGCCAGCGATGGTCAGCGCGCCACTCAGGGCCAGGGCGTTGCCAAGGGTGACTGCGGTGTTGCTGTCCAGCGTGGTGCCCGTTGCGGCGCTGACCGCGCCAGTGCCCAGGGCGGTGTCGTTGCCCACTACCAGGGTGCCACCGTTGAGCAGCGTCCCGCCGATGTAGCTGTTGGCGCCGTTGAGCACCAGGGTGCCGGTGTCGAGCTTGGCCAGTTGGCCGCTGCCGGAGAGGCCGACGTTGATCGTCGCGGTAGCGCCCGGATCGACACGCACAGCGAATGCGCCGTTGCTGCCATTGACCAGGTTCAGGCCACCGGTACCGATCAGGCGATAGCCATTGGTGACGAATTGCAGACCGGTGGCAGCCTGGGTGCCCACCACGTTGACATCGCCAGCGGTGCCCTGGAACACGGCGAAATCGCTGGCCCAGCTGCCGTTGAGCACACCGTTGATATCGGTCCAGTTGGTATTGCTGCCATCCCAGGTGCCGGCGCCACCGTCGATGACGCCGTTCGGCACGCTTTGCGCACCGTCCCAGAACTGCACGGTGCCGGTGGCACCGCCCACCAGCAGGTTGATCTGCGCGCCGATGGTGGTCTGCACCTGGACATCGCCCGGCAGAACGCTACCCGGCAACGCGCCAACGACCAGACCGTTGTCGACCAGCGCGCCGGTGTAGTCGAACAGCCGATAGATACCGGTGCCGAAGCCACCGAGGTCGGTGACGTTGAGGGTGCCGTCGAGGGTCAGGTTGCCGTTGACGTTGACCAAGGCAGTGCCGCCCGTGGAGGGCGAGCCGAGGCCGAAGTCGAGAATCGAGCCGCTGTGCAGGGTCAGCGCGCCGGTGTTGAGGGTCGCGCCGCTGTTGGCCAGCAGGTGCGCCCCGTTGGCGATGTCCACAGGGCCGATCACGCTGCCGGTGCCGCCCAGGCTGGCGCCGACATTGACCTGTACGCCGGAGCTGGCGAGCGAACCGCTGACATTGAGCAGGCCGCCATTGACCGTGGTGGCGCCGCCAAGCACGTTCACACCGGATAGCTCCAGAGCACCGGTACCTGCCTTGATCAGGCCACCGCTACCGGCCAGGGCGCCGCTGAAAACGCTGTTGAGGTTGTTGCCGCCGACCGTCAGGTCACTGCCCCCCGCCACGCTCACCGCGCCGGCACCGCTCAGGCCGCCGATCGTGGTACTGGCACCGAGGTTCAGGCTGGCGCCCGCCCCGACGTTGACGCCCGCGCTGTTGCCGAGGGCGCCAGTACCTATGGTGGTGAGGCTGCCGCCGAGCAAGTCGACGGCACCGCTGAAGGTGTTGTTGCCGGTCAGCGTGAGGTCGGCCAGGCCATTCTTGATCAGACCTGCGGTACCGCTGATGACACCGCCCAGGGTCAGGTCGTTGCTGCCGCCGAGGGTCAGGTTGGCGTTGAGCGCGATGTCGTTGCCCAGGGTAGCGACCGCGCTGTTGTCCAGGCTGGCGGCGCCGGCCACGGTCAGGGCACCGGTCCCCAGGGCGCTGCCGTTGCCTATCACCAGGCCACCCGCGTTGAGCGTGGTGCCACCGGCATAGGTGTTGACCCCGTCCAAGGTCACGGTGGCATTGCCGTTCTTGACCAACTTTCCTGTCCCGCTGACTACACCACCGAGGGTCAGCGCGTTGCTGCCGGTGAGGGTGAGGTCGGCGTTCAGGCCGATGTTGTTGCCCAGGCTAAGTGCGGCGCTGGCGTCCAGGCTTGCGGCGCCACCGACGGTGAGGTCGCCGGTGCCGATGGCGCTACCATTGCCCAGCACCAGGGCGCCAGCGTTGAGCAGTGTGCCACCGGCATAGGTGTTCAGGCCGCCGAGGGTGAGCGTGCTGGTGCCATTCTTGATCAGACGGCCGGTGCCATCGACCAGGCCGGAGAGGTTGAGGTTGTTGCTGCCGGCCAGGGTGAGGTCGGCATCCAGGGTAACGGCGTTGCCAACGGTCAGCGCAGCCGTGGTATCCAGGGTACCGGCACCTGCGACGGTCAACTTGCCGACGCCCAGTGCGTCTCCATTGCCCAGCACCAGGCCACCGGCATTGAGGGTGGTGCCGCCCAGGAAGGTGTTGGGGCCGGAGAGCGTCAGCGTGGCGGCACCGTTCTTGACCAGGCTGCCGGCACCGGCGATCACGCCACCGAGGCCCAGGTTGGCGGTGCCGTCGAGGGTCAGGGCACCGGCCAGGTTCACGGCGTTGCCGAGGTTGACTACGGTGTTGGCGTCCAGGTGGGTACCGGCAGCGGCATTCAGCGCGCCAGTGCCCAAGGCCGTGTTGCTGCCGACCACAAGGGTGCCGGCGTTGAGGTTGGTGGCGCCGAACTGCGTGTTGGCGCCATTGAGGGTCAGGGTCGTGCTGCCGTTCTTGGTCAGGCCACCGATACCGGCGATAACGCCGCCCAGGGTCAGGTCGTTGCTGCCGGCGAGGGTGATGTTACCGGCCAGGTTCAACGCGTTGCCCAGGGTCAGCCCGGCCACCGAAGAATCCAACGTGGTGTTTGCGGCGGCGTTGAGCGCGCCTGTGCCCAGGGCGGTGGCGCTGCCGACCACCAGGGTGCCGGCGTTGAGCGCGGTGGCACCGCTCTGGGTGTTGCTGCCGCTCAGGGTAAGGGTGCTCGCCCCATTCTTGATCAGGCCGCCGGTACCGCTCAGGTTGCCAGCCAGGGTCAGGTTGTTGGCGCCGGAGAGGGTCAGGTTGGCGCCGAGGTTGACGCCATTGTTCAGGGTCATCGCCGCGCTGTTGGCGAGTGTGGATGCGCCGCCAACGTTGAGCGCGCCGGTGCCCAGCGCCGCGGCGCTGGCCAGGGTCAGGGTGCCGGCGTTGAGGTTCAGGCCGCCGCTGAAGGTATTGGCACCACTGAGGGTGAGGTTGCTGGCACCGCTCTTGACCAACGCACCAGTGCCACTGACCACCCCGCCCAGGGTGGTGGCGTTGCTACCCAGCACGCTCAGGGTGTTGGCCCCCAGGTCGATGGCGTTGCCCAGGTTGACGGCCACGCCCGCGTCGAGGCTGGCATTGCCGCCCAGGCTGAGGGCACCGGTGCCCAGTGCGGCGTTGTTGCCGACGGTCAGCACCCCGGCGTTGAGGGTGGTGCCACCGCTGAAGGTGTTGGCGCCGTTGAGGGTCAGGCCGGCGGCGCCGTTCTTGACCAGCGCGCCGGTGCCGCTGACCACCCCACCCAAGGTGGTGGCACTGGTGCCCAGCAGGTTGAGGGTATTGGCGCCCAGGCTGATGGCGTTGCCCAGGTTGACACCGGTGCTGGCATCGAGGCTGGCATTGCCACCCAAGGTCAAGGCACCGCCGCCCAGGGCGTTGTTGTTGCCCACGGTGAGTTTGCCGGTGTTGAGGGTCAGGCCGCCGCTGAAGGTGTTGTTGCCGTTGAGCGCCAGGTCGGCTGCGCCGCTCTTGACCAGTGCGCCGGTGCCGCTGATCACCCCGCCCAGGGTGGTGGCACTGGTGCCCAGCAGGTTGAGGGTGTTGGCGCCGAGGTTGATCGCGTTACCCAGGCTGACCGCTGCGCTGGCGTCGAGGCTGGCGTTGCCAGTCAATGCGAGAGCGCCCGTACCCAGCGCGGCGCTGTTGCCGACAGTGAGTTTGCCGGTGCTGAGCGTGGTGCCGCCGCTGAAGGTATTGACGCCGTTCAGGGTCAGGTCGGCCGCGCCGTTCTTGACCAGGCTGCCGGTACCGCCAATCACACCGCCCAGTGTGAGCGCGTTGTTGCCAGTCAAGGTCAAGGCACTGCTGCCCAGGTTGATGGCATTGCCCAGGGTCATGACGGCCGTGGTATCGAGGGTGCCGTTGCCGGTCAGGGTCAACGCGCCACTGCCCAGACCGCTGGCATTGCCGAGGGTGAGCGTGCCTGTGCCGAGGGTGGTGCCGCCGGAGAAGGTATTGACGCCATTGAGCGTCAGGTTGCCGGTACCGCTCTTGACCAGCGAGCCGGTGCCGCTCAGCACGCCGCCAAGGCTCAGGGCGTTGCTGCCGGGCAAGGTCAGCGCCGCGTTCAGCGCCACCGCGTTGTTCAATACCAGCGGCACACTGCCTTGCAGGCTGCCCGCACCACTGACGGTGAGCGCTCCACTGCCGAGCGCCGCAGCGCTGGTCAGGTTGAGGCCGCCCGCAGTCAGGTTGGTGCCGCCGCTGTAAGTGTTGGTGGCACCGAGGGTGAGCAGGCCGGCGCCGGTCTTGGTCAGCCCGCCGACGCCCGAGACCACGCCGTTGAGGGCCAGGTCGTTGCCACCGCCGACACTCAGGCCGGCGTTGAGGGTCAGGGCGTTGGCCAGGCTCAACCCCGCGACACTGCCCAACAGGCTGCCACCGTTGACGGTGATGCCGCCGCTGCCGAAGGCGCTGGAGTTGTCGAAGTTGAGCACGCCGCCGTTGAGGGTGGTCTGGGTCGTGCCGCTGAGCACCGCGCCGATCAGGCTCCAGGTGCCGCTATCGACGATCAGACGGCTGAAGTTGATGTAGTTGTTGGCGTTGATCGTGCCGCTGCCGGCAGTCCCGCTGCCGCCACCAATAGCGTTCTGCAAGGCCAGCGTGTTGGTGCCGCCGGCACCGCCGTCGATCTTGCCGGCGGCTGCGAAAGCCAGGTTGGGATTACTGGTGACCAGCAAGGCGACACTGATACCAAGCCCGGCACCGACACTCGAACCAGTGATGGCATTGAAGCGGTTGGTGCTGTTGGCCCCCATCGACAAGCTGCCGGTCAAGGTGCCGGCGTTAGTGAAGGTGTTGCCTGCGGCAGAAGCCTCGAACGCTGCCCGGCCAAGAATGGTGCCGGTGTTGGTGAAGTTCACCGTGCTGCCGCCGGTAACCGCGATGACCGGGGTGTCTTCACTGAGCAGCGTCAGTGAAGCCAATGCCGAGGAGCCAATGCTGCCGGCGTTGGTGATGGTAGTGGTACCGGCCGCACCGTTGCGCGCGTCCAGCGCCATGCCCGTGAGGTTAAGAAGGTTGGCGCCGAGCAAGGCACCCGTGCCCTTGATCACACCCGTGGCATTGTTGTTGATGTTGAGCGTGCTGCCGGTGCCGGTATTGCCGATCAGCACTGCACTGGACTGAATGCTCAACAGCCCCAGCAATGTAGGGTCGATGGTGCCGGAGTTGTTCAACGTGTTGTTGTTGCCCGCCAGCGACAGCGACGTGCCCCCTACGCCCAGCAAGGTACCCAGGCTGGCGCCAGGGTTCACGTTGACCGTCAGGCCGCTGCCGCCGTTGGTATAGCTCGGTGCCAGAGGGTTGGCGGCGCCGTTACACGTGATGGTGGAACCGGCCGCACTGCACACGGCCAGGGCCTGCTCGCTCGTCAGACCGAAGGCCAGGCCTCCGACAGCGAGGCTCACAGCGAGCGACAAATGGGAAAGACGGGTAGGCAAAATGGAGGCGACGCTTCTGTCCACGGAGAGCTCCTTCGTGGATCAGGTGGTTCGGTCCTTGAACGCGTGCACTGCTATGTTGCCGGTTAGTCGAACACGCGACGACGAAACACCTGACCATGGCTACATGATTCCTTGTTGGGAATGTGTAGCCGCTGGCGAGCAGGCGCGAAGGGACGCGGGGACGGTCAAATGGTGTTAATACTTTCTCGAGGCAGCACGTATTTCGCGGGCTGCAGCAGGGTGTCGCTTGGATCCAACCGACGAACGGTCATGTCCGGTGGGCAAAACGTGATGTGTTTGGCCGTTCAGGCGACCTCTGCCCCATCGTCAGGCCAGTGCGGTTCGTTGGCGCCAGGCGGGGTCAGCGGTGGCAGGCCATAGGCGGCACGGGCGTCATCACAGCTGGGGTTGTGCACGCCGTTCTCCCACGACGCGTCGAACTCGCGACAGGGGCTGGAACGATTCTCGTAGATGGTGCACCCCACCTTGTTGCCGATCTCGCCTTCCAGGCTGATACAGCGGCAAGGCTTGGCGTCGGTGCCGATCATGGCCACGCGGGTCGGATTGATCTGCACCACCAGATCGTCGGGCACCAACCCGCCCGAAGACTGGCATTCACCCCAAAAGAAAGACACACGAAAGTAGCCGCAGCAGGCGCCGCAGGTCAGGCAAGGGTTCTGTTCGGACATGATGGCCAGGAAGGGAAGTTGTTGTTATCGAGCGGGCGCTCGCGGCGCCATTTTTAATCCAAGCACGAGCGGCTGGATAGAGGGGAAATGAAAAAAAGACGGCCGCTGGTCGCAGCCCTCGAGCGCCATGCCGACCGTGGCAGGCAAAAGCCGCAATCGGCCTGCCATCGCAGACCGGCTTGCGGCTTGACGCCTGGGGCTTACTTGCTGGTCAGCCCGTCGGCGCGGAACATCTGACGGATACCGCGGATGGCCTGGCGGATGCGGTCCTGGTTCTCGATCAGGGCAAAGCGCACATGGTCATCGCCATAGTCGCCAAAACCGATACCGGGCGAGACACAGACCTTGGCCTCGGCCAGCAGCTTCTTGGAGAACTCCAGCGAGCCGAGGTGTGCATAGGCTTCGGGGATCTTGGCCCAGACGTACATCGAGGCTTTCGGATTCTCGACCATCCAGCCCATCTCATGCAGCCCCTTGACCAACAGGTTGCGGCGTTGGCGGTACTGCTCGGCGATGTCGCGCACGCACTGCTGGTCACCTTCCAGCGCGGCAATCGCCGCCACCTGCAGCGGCGTGAAAGTGCCGTAGTCGTGGTAGCTCTTGATCCGCGCCAGGGCGCTGACCAGCTCGGGGTTGCCGACCATGAAGCCGATCCGCCAGCCCGCCATGTTGTAGCTCTTGGACAGGGTGAAGAACTCCACCGCGATATCCTTGGCGCCAGGCACCTGCATGATCGAAGGCGCCTTCCAGCCGTCGTAGACGATGTCGGCGTAAGCGAGGTCGTGCACCACCAGCACGTCGTACTGCTTGGCCAGGGCCACCACTCGTTCGAAGAAGTCCAATTCCACGCACTGCGCGGTCGGGTTGGAGGGGAAGCCCAGGATCATCATCTTCGGCTTGGGGATCGATTCGCGGATCGCCCGCTCCAGCTCATTGAAGAAGTCCACTCCCGGCACCAGCGGCACGGAGCGCACCTGGGCACCGGCGATCACAGCCCCGTAGATGTGAATCGGGTAGCTGGGGTTGGGTACCAGCACCGTGTCGCCATGGTCGAGGGTGGCGAGCATCAGGTGCGCGAGGCCCTCTTTCGAGCCGATGGTGACGATGGCTTCGCTGTCCGGGTCGATCTCGACGTCGTAGCGTTCCTTGTACCAGTTGGAAATGGCGCGGCGCAGTCGCGGGATGCCGCGCGAGGTGGAATAGCCGTGGGTATCTTCACGCTGGGCGACCTGCACCAGCTTCTCGACGATGTGTGGCGGGGTCGCGCCATCCGGGTTGCCCATGCTCAGGTCGATGATGTCTTCGCCACGACGGCGTGCCGCCATCTTGAGCTCGGCAGTGATGTTGAAGACGTAGGGGGGGAGACGATCGATGCGCGCAAAGCGGCGCGGCGAACCTGGGTTGGCCATGCTTTCCTCGAGAGACGTAAGCGCCCGGAACCGTCCGAGCGACGTTGGCCACTGCGGTGGCCGAAGCAGAAAATAGTCTGGTTGCCCCGGCGTTGTAAAGGGGCTGTCGATAGATTCGCCGCCCACCAGCGAGACTTACCCGCTGGTGGGTCGAAGAACTCAGCGCAGGGCTTTGTAGGCGTGCAGGTCGAAACGCTGGATACTCAACCCATCGCTGGGGTCCAGGTGCTCGCCACGCACCTGGCTGAACTCCGTGGCAATGCTGCCGCGATGAACCATACGCTCATCGGCAGTGCCTTCGGTCAGTACGGTATAGGACTTCTTGCGCATGGCGCGGTAAAGCTCATCGTTCGCATCGATGGTCTTGTGATAGGTCATCAGCCCCGCATCGTCCAACTCCAGACACTTGTCCAGCTTTACGCCCCAACGCTTCAGGCAAACCTCCGCGAAGTGCCGCACGATCATCCCCGGCTCAGGCAGTGCCTTGCCAGAACCTGCGCCGTCTATCGAAGCATTGCCCACCAGCGTTGCATGGCGGCCCGGCATCGGCAGTACGCTGACACGTGTACCGTACGCTGTGGCAGGCACCACACAGGCGAACCCTTTGGATCGCTCGTCTCGCGCATAGAACCCCACGTACTCCTTCACGTTGGCTCCCAGTTGCACGCGCTCAGACTTCAGGTTACCTACCCCCGGCACCGGATCGATGGCAAAGATGTTGACCTTCACATCACGCAGCTCCGGATCTTGCGCCATTGCGTTGGCGAGCATGTGACAACTGATTCCGCCCCTGCTCCACCCCACCAGGTTGACCGTGGTCGGGATCAACGGTTTGCGCAGTTGCCTGATCATCTGCTCTTGCAAGGCCTGGGGGGTCACCGCGCGATCACCATAGTCGTAGGTGCGCCAGAACCACGAGCCACCGGCCTCGGCATCAGGAATTGGAATGCCAGCGCTCTTCAGGTTCTGGTATTGCTGCTCGGTGAGCTTGGTGCGGGCCCAGGTACTCTTGCCCTTGATGACCTGCAGGGCATGCCGCACGTTCTCATCCCAACCTTTGCCGAACAGCGTGCCGGTCACTTTGTAGTAGTCGCCGTCGTCTACGAACAAGGCATCGTCCTGCAGGTTGCCACTGCCTGGGCCATCGACTGCGATCCAGTCGACGAACTCCCTGCCGAAGGTATGGTTGGCCAGCGTGGCGATCAGCTCGCCATTCCAGAAATTAGGGTTGTTGTGATCGAAACGGTGGGAGCCGGTTCCGCAGAAATAGACGGTAAAAACACTCATTTGGATGCTTCCTTATGACTTGGAAGCTCAAACTAGTGCGTTCGGATACCAGCGCGCAGACGGAAAATCTACCAATAAAAAACCCGGCCAAAGGCCGGGTTCTTGTAATGCGCGTAGGCTTCAGCGTGCGTAGGTCATCAGCACGTCGGCAGCAGTCTGGCTGTCCACCGACATCATCACGCTCAGCGCGGTGACGGTCAGGATGGAGAAGCCAAACACTTTGCGTGCCCACTTGCTGTCATCTTCGGCCTTGTAGCCACCCCAGGCCATGTACAACCAGTACAGACCCATGGCGGCTGCGACGGCCAGGTAACCCAGACCGGCGTACCCACCCAGCGTCAGCATCAACGTGGCGAGCACGAAGGCCAGCACGTACAGCACGATCTGCTTCTTCGCCGCCAGGATACCGCGAGCCACCGGCAGGACCGGGATGTTGGCTGCGCTGTAATCCTTGAAGCGGAAGATGGCGATGGCAAAGCTGTGCGGCATCTGCCACAGGCTGAACATCACCAGCAGCGTGACCGCTGCCAGGTCGAAGCTGTTGCTCACTGCGCAATAGCCGATCACCGGAGGCATGGCACCGGACAGGCTGCCGACCAGGGTGCCGTGCACCGATTTGCGCTTGAGCCACAGGCTGTAGAAGCCGACGTAGACCACGAAGCCGATCAACGCACAGAACGCCGACAGCGGGTTGGCCTGGACATACAGCAGGCTGAAACCCGCCACCCCGAGCAGGGTGGCGTAGATCAGTGCGAGGGGCAGCGACATGCCGCCCTGAACCATGACACGGTTCTTGGTACGTTCCATCTTCTGGTCGATGTCACGGTCGATGCAGTTGTTGAACACGCAACCGGACGCAACCACAAGCGAAGTACCTACCACCACCGCCAGGAACAGGGCGAAATCCACATGGCCCTTCGCGGCAAGGAAGAAACCGCCTGCCACGGAAAGCACGTTACCGAAAATGATCCCCGGTTTGGTGATTTGGATAAAGTGCTTCACGGACATGCAGTCTTACCTCACTTGGCCAACATTTCGTAGTGGATGCTGAACATGATCCACAGCGACAGGCCTACCAGCAGTGCGATTACCAGAGCGGTGAACAGGAACGTCGAGACAGTGGAGCGCTGCTCTTTCGAGCGGTCCATGTGCAGGAAGTACACCAGGTGCACCACGACCTGAATGACAGCCATGGCCACCACGATCAGGACGGTCAGGTTCTTCGGCAGGGTCGGATACATCACCAGGCCGAACGGGATCGCGGTCAGGATGATCGACAGGATGAAGCCGATCATGTAGGACTTCACGCTGCCGTGGTTACCTTCGTGGTGAGTGTCGTGTGCGTTAGCCATTACAGAACCCCCAGCAGGTAGACGACGGTGAAGACGCAGATCCAGACCACGTCCAGGAAGTGCCAGAACAGGCTCAGGCAGCTCATGCGGGTCTTGGCAGTCGGCGTGATGCCGTGCTTGTTGATCTGGTACATCAGGATGGCCATCCAGATCAGACCCGAGGTCACGTGCAGGCCGTGGGTGCCGACCAGCGCGAAGAACGCCGACAGGAAACCACTGCGCTGCGGGCCGTAGCCTTCAACGATCAGGTGATGGAACTCGTAGATTTCCATCGCGATGAAGCCTGCACCGAACAGGAAGGTGATAGCCAACCAGCCCAGTACGCCTGCCTTGTTACCGGCGAACATCTTCAGCATGGCGAAGCCGAAGGTGATCGAGGACAGCAGCAGGAACGCGGTTTCGACCAGCACGAAGTCGAGCTGGAAGATGTCATGACCCGACGGGCCGCCGGCAAAACTGCCGGACAGCACCGCGTAGGTGGCGAAGAGCGACGCAAACAGGATGCAGTCGGTCATCAGGTACAGCCAGAAACCGAAGACGGTCATCTGGCCCGAGTCGTGGTGGTGATCGTCGTGCCCATGGTCGTGACCATGCGCATCGCCGTGAATTACTTGACTGGACATTGATTACACCCGTTCAAAGGTTTCGACACGTGCGCCACCGGTAGGTACACCGGCAAGCTGCAGGGCCCGCTGGCGTTCGCCTTCGATGCGCGCCACTTCTTCGGCAGGAACCATGTAGCCCTGATCGTCACGTGCAGCGTGGCGAACGAAGACCGCGATGGTTGCTACCAGGCTCGCACCCACCAGCCACCAGATGTGCCAGATGAAAGCGAAGCCGAAGATGGTCAGGAACAGACCCATGAACAGACCGGTCGAGGTGTTGTTCGGCATGTGGATCGCTTCGTACTTGGCCGGCACCTTGTAGGCGACACCGGCTTCCTTGGCTTCTTGCCAGGCGTCCAGGCCGACCTTCTCAGGCATGTGGGCGAAGTTGTAGAACGGAGGTGGCGACGAAGTCGACCATTCCAGGGTACGGCCACCCCATGGATCGCCAGTGACGTCCAGGTTCTGGTTGCGGTCGCGAACCGATACGTACAGCTGGATCAGTTGGCAGGCGATACCGAACAGGATCAGCACCGCACCGACCACGGCCACGTACAGGTAGGGTTCCCACAGTGGGTTGTCGGAGTGGTTCAGACGACGGGTCATACCCATGAAGCCCAGCGCGTACAGCGGCATGAAGGCCACGTAGAAACCGGACAGCCAGAACCAGAATGCCGCCTTGCCCCACTTCTCGTTGAGGGTGAAACCGAAGGCTTTCGGGAACCAGAAGGCGAAGCCGGCAATGTAGCCGAACACCGCGCCGCCGATGATCACGTTGTGGAAGTGGGCGATAACGAACAGGCTGTTGTGCAGTACGAAGTCAGCACCCGGAACGGCCAGCAGTACGCCGGTCATGCCACCGATGGAGAAGGTGACCATGAAGCCCAGGGTCCAGAGCATCGGCGGAGTGAAACGCACGCGACCCTGGTACATGGTGAACAGCCAGTTGAACAGCTTCACACCGGTCGGAATGGAGATCAGCATCGTCGCCAGACCGAAGAAGGTGTTGACGCTGGCGCCGGCACCCATGGTGAAGAAGTGGTGCAGCCAGACCGCGAAGCCCAGTACGGCAATGGCACCCGATGCGTAGATCATCGCGTGGTGGCCGAACAGACGCTTGCTGGAGAAGGTCGAGGTTACTTCCGAGAACACGCCGAACGCCGGCAGGATCAGGATGTACACCTCAGGGTGACCCCAGGCCCAGAACAGGTTGACGTACATCATCGGGTTCCCACCAAGCTCGTTGGTGAAGATGTGGAAGTCCAGATAACGGTCAACGGTCAGCAGAGCGAGTGCGGCGGTCAGGATCGGGAAGGAAGCGACGATCAGCACGTTGGCCCAGGTGCAGGTCCAGGTGAAGATCGGCATGTCCATCAGTTTCATGCCAGGTGCGCGCATCTTCAGGACGGTGACCAGGAAGTTCACGCCTGTCAGTGTCGTACCCAAGCCTGATAGCTGTAGCGCCCAGATGTAGTAGTCAACCCCTACGCCCGGACTGTACTGGATCCCCGAAAGTGGCGGATAGGCAACCCAACCGGTCTTGGCGAATTCGCCGACGCCCAGGGAGATGTTGACCAGCAGCACGCCTGCCAGCAGCAGGTAGAAGCTCAGGGAGTTCAGGAACGGGAAGGCAACGTCACGTGCACCGATCTGCAGAGGCAGGGCCAGGTTCATCAGGCCGGTGAAGAACGGCATCGCCATGAAGATGATCATGATCACACCGTGGGCGGTGAAGATCTGGTCATAGTGTTCAGGCGGCAGGTAGCCTTCGGAGCCGCCGGTAGCGGCAGCCAACTGGGTACGCATCATGATGGCGTCGGCGAAGCCGCGCAGCAGCATGACCATCGCGACGATGATGTACATCACCCCGATCTTCTTGTGGTCGACCGTGGTCAACCACTCGGTCCACAAGTAGGACCACTTGCGGAAATAGGTGATGGCACCAACGACGGCGAGGCCCCCGAGCGCGATCATGGCAAGCGTCACCATGACTATCGGCTCGTGATAGGGAATCGCCTCCAGGCTTAATTTACCGAACATCTCTTACTCCTCTGCACCGGCAGCTGGTTGCATACTCGTTTCCACACCCTTGGTAGTGGCCAGGTCTTTGCTGCCTGCTTCTTCGTGGCTCGGACGACCACGGTTCATGCCTTCGTACTTGTCGACGATGAGCTGGAACGTGTCAGGCGAAGCCTCGCTGTACAGCGCGACTGGGTTGTTTTCGCTTGGTTTGGCCAAGGCGTCGTATTCGGCCTTGTCCAGCTTCTTCGGCGAGGCCTTCACTTGCGCGACCCATGCATCGAAGTCGGCTTGGGAAGTGGCGGTTGCCTTGAATTTCATACCGGTGAAGCCAGCACCGCTGTAGTTCGCGGAGATACCGTCGAACTCGCCATTTTCGTTGGCGATCAGGTGCAGCTTGGTGGTCATGCCGGCCATCGCGTAGATCTGGCCGCCCAGCGCAGGGATGAAGAACGAGTTCATCACGGCGTCGGAGGTCACGCGGAAGTTGACCGGGGTGTTAGCCGGGAAGACGATCTTGTTGACCGTGGCAATGCCCTGCTCCGGGTAGATGAACAGCCATTTCCAGTCCAGGGCGACCACGTCGATCTGCACCGGCTTCACATCGGAATCCAGCGGACGATAAGGGTCGAGCTTGTGGGTGGAGTGGTAGGTGACGTAGCCCAGGGCGATGATGATCAGGATCGGGATGATCCACACCGCGGCTTCGATCTTGGTCGAGTGCGACCAGTCTGGGGTGTAGGTGGCAGCCTTGTTGGAAGCACGGTACTTCCAGGCGAAGACCAGGGTCATGATGATGACTGGCACCACGACCAGCAGCATCAGGCCGGTAGCGATGAGGATCAGGTTCTTTTGCTCAATGCCGACCTGGCCCTTCGGGTCGAGCAGGGTCCAGTTGCACCCACTGAGTAAAAGCATGCCTAAAAAGGGCAATATGCCAAACAGTCTGGGGTAACGCTTTTTACTCATCTCACGACCTCTAGATCAGCTTGCTTCAATGCAATGTGTTTTGTTCGCCAACACTTCGTCCTGCCAAGCGTTAGCATTTCGAGCTCGAACCCGCGCCTGCCTGGGATCCGACTGCTGGATCTGGGCGTTGAGCGCATGGACGAGCTTGGGGTTTTCTTAGGCTAAAGGCCTGTACTTCAGACCAATTCCATTTGGTGCGGGAAAACGCGGAGGGGTGTCCGCCCGGATCGCCGTTGGGCGAAACTTGTCGAAGTCAGCAAAAGGAGCGCTGGGGCTTCCTTCAATCCTGCGACTCGCAAGCAGTGCCGAACGGAAATTGGGGGCGATTGTAGATAGGTCGCCCCCCCTTGACTATGACTTATTGAGCAACAGTCTTTTACAGAATTTGTAATAATCCTGGCTGAAAAATCAACTTCGCGACAGTTTGTCGCACCCGGCTTGATAGCCCTGAAACCCTTGTATTACAAGGGCTCAACGTTGATCAGGATCAGTCTCTGGGGAAATTTTGCCGGTTATCTCACCGTGCAATAGACCTGCATCAAATCGGGACTTTTGTCTAAGCCCGGCGCCGATTTCGATAGATGCCCAGCGGCACCAGGATGGCAGTGAGGACGAAGGCCACCAGCGCCCATTGCGCCAGCGACAGACCCAGGATGGGCGGGTACGGTGTGGTGCAGAAACCGTCGACCTGGAATGCCAGGGGCCAGAGCCGCGCCAGGGGCAGGTCGTCGACGATTGGTTGCAGGACATCGACGCCGCAACTGGCGTACGGGTTGGCGAGTATATACACATGGTTGCCGGCCGCAACGATTCCGCCAATTGCGCTGAGCACGACCAACGCCTCGAAGAAGGTCAGGCTCCGTCGTCCGGGCATGGCCGCAGCGATGAACGCGAACAGCGCGATCAGCAGCAAGGCATAGCGCTGCAGGATACACAGCGGGCAAGGTGCCTCGCCTAGCACGACCTGCATGTACAGCGCGCCGCCGATCAGCGAGAGGCAGATTACCCCCAACAGCACGAGGAAGCGCCGTTCCCGATTCAGGCGCAGGGTTTGTTCGTTCATTGCCGATTCCTTGGATGGATAGGTGGCAGCGTGTTCCGCCTGCCTGGCGCAAGTCTACACGCAGGGATGGTCTCTTAGCGTGTCGAGGAAGCGGCGAGACAGCGCTGCGCAGGGCTATCCGGAGATGCTGTGACCGGAGTTGGCGACATCGGTTCAACCTTGGCCGGTAAAAAAAACGGCTACCCGGGCGTCGCGCAGGGACCAGCCCCTCGACACCCGGGAGTGAAGGATACAGTGATTAAAGCAGGATTAAAGATGAAAGCTGCGGGACGTTGTTCATCCTTCTTTATATATGCACAGGCCAACCCCTCCGACTTGCCCGCGAAGACGCCAGCCTGGTCAGTAGATCATTCCAGGGCAGCCGCCGGCCCGAAAAATTCGTAGCGGCTCTGCGCATCCGGAACCCCCAGCCCCTTCAAGTGACGACGGATCGCCGCCATGAAGCCCTTCGGCCCAAGGAAGTAGGCATCCACGTCACGCTCACGCGGCAGCCACTCGGCCAGCAGATCCTGGCTCAGCAGGCCGACTGCATTCGCATCCCGGCTGCCGTCGTCCTCGGCGTAGCAATAAAAACGCTGCAGTTGCGGATGTTGCGCAGCCAGACCGTCGACCCAGTCACGGAAGGCGTGTACCGAACCGTTGCGCGCACAGTGGATGAAGTGCACCCGACGCTCGGTCTGCAGCGCCGCCTCGAGCATCGCCAGGGTCGGGGTGATGCCGACACCACCACTGATCAGTACCAGCGGCTTGTCGCCAGCCGCCAGAGTGAAGTCGCCCGACGGCGGGAACAGCTTTAGGGTGTCGCCGACCTGCAGTTGATCATGCAGATGGTTCGACACCTTGCCCCCGGCCTCGCGCTTGACGCTGATGCGGTACTGCTGACCATCGCACAATGCCGAGAGCGAATAGTTGCGGCGTTGCTCGGCACCGTCGATGAACAGCTGCAAGCCGATGTACTGACCCGGCTCGGCCTTGAGTACCGGCTTGCCATCGACCGGAGCGAAGTAGAACGAGACGATCTCGCTGCTTTCCTGCTCACGGCGCACCACACGAAAATCGCGAGCACCGCGCCAGCCACCGTCGGCCTCCTCCTTGGCCTTGTACAGGCCCTCTTCGGCGCCGATGAGGATATCAGCCAGCTGGCCATAGGCCGCGCCCCAGGCAGCGATCACCTCCGGGGTGGCGATGTCCTTGCCCAGCACTTCCTCGATGGCGCGCAGCAGGCAACTGCCAACGATGGGGTAGTGTTCGGGCAGGATCTGCAAGGCCACATGCTTGTTGATGATCTGACCAACCAGGCCACCCAGTTGCTCCAGTTGGTCGATATGGCGGGCATACATGAGCACACCGTTGGCCAGCGCACGCGGCTGGTCACCACTGGCCTGGTGCGCCTGGTTGAACAGGGGACGGACCTCGGGGTACTCGCTGAGCATCATCTTGTAGAAGTGGGTAGTCAGCGCCTCGCCACCGCTTTCGAGCAGCGGGACAGTGGCCTTGATGATTGCACGTTGGTCGGCATTGAGCATTGCAGTGACTCCTGAGCCTTGGGCTTCGAATGGTTACCCAGACCATCGCAATTACGATGCCAAAAAATAAAACATTATAAATCAATTAGTTATAAATAAAATTGTCAATATGACCAATGCTCGAGCATGGTCATATCGACAACATAGAGTCTAAATGACAACGGCCTGAGTCAGCAGACATGCGCCGACTCAGGCCGTTGCTCACAAGACCAACGCTATTACGCAGCGTTGCGCTCGACCGAATAGGTCACCGATACATCAACTTCCTCGAAGGGCAGAATATCCGCGTTACCCACAGTGAAGCTGAACGGGAACCCGGTGAACGTCTTGGTCTCGGTGTAGGCAGGCGGGGTATTGCCGACAGCCGCCTCCCAACGCAGCGTGACCCTGTCGTTCACACGCAGAGGAGCATTTGCCGGCACCTCGATGATCGCGTTGATGGTATCCGATGGCAGCGACGCGCCCGCACCACTGCCCTCCACCTGAGCGCAGGTCGGTGCAGGAAAATCGACTGCAGCACTGTCCAGAACGCTGTAGACGTGCTCGGGCGAAGATCGCGTGATACCGAATTCCGGGGTAAGCACCGAATAGCTCAAGGTCAGGGTGCCATCCACCGCCGGGATCAGTAGCGGTAAATCGACCTCGAACACGAGTTCGTTTTTTTCTCCCCCCACAGGAACGGTCAGGTCTGTTCGCCAGGTCGCGCCGCCGCTGCCACCGCTCCTGGCCGTCCAGGCCAAGGTGACGACATCCCCTGCGCTTTGCCCAGGATAGAGAGGGATGCGCACGTGAACCTTGTCTGTGGTCAGGTCGGCAAGATCGATGACATCGCCTGTTGCCTCGACCAGGTCCGGGCGTTGCATCACAATGCCCTCCCCGACAATGGTCAGCGAGCGCCGGCGAGAAGGTCTGGCTGCACCACCAGCGGCAGGTATCGACTCATAAAAGACAGTGGCCAGGCCATTCACCACCAGCACCGCATAGAGATAGGGCAGGCTGAAGATCTTGTCGCGTGTGCCGGTGATCGTTCTGATGGGCCAGTCATAACGCACTTCTCTTGCATCGTTTCCGGCACTGAGCCCGACCCAATGCATCGTGACTCTATCGCCGGGCGTATAACCGACATAGTCCGGCAAGTAGATGGTCACATCCTGCCCCGCCAACGGCACCAGATCCAGCTGGTAGGGTGGACTCTCCGCACTTTCGACTTCAGGTGCCGCGAGCGCATCGGGATCTTCGACCTTTACATAGGCCGATGGAGACGGCCGCGAGTAGTTCTGCACCCGGTCACGGATCTCGTAGTAGACCCGCAGGTCTTCGCCGCTTCCGCCCTTCTCTATCACATCCGCCGGAACATCAATCACCCAATTCTTGCCTACGTCGCCTGCGCCCAGGCGTGCCCCCACATGACGAACACCGCTCCAGATCAAGGTGACCTGGTCATCCGGCTGCATGAAACGCCAAGGCACGATCGAAACGCGTACCGGAGTGGTTGGGGATTCGATCGTGGAGGGCGTTACTAAAGGCGCGACAAGAAATTCGTTGACCGGCGTTTCCGGATCGGGATCAAGCCCCCCGGGCACACGCAGGTCGATCAAGACCTCTCTGTACTGCGAGTAGCGCCTGGATGTTGAGATCGGGTCATACAGCGAGTAATAGAAATAACCGAAATAAGGATAGGGAATCTGCTCGTCCGCTGGCAGTTTCAGGTCACCCTTGACCACACCGAAGCTCAACCAGCCTCGCGCCTGCATTTCGGCATCCAACAGGTAAAACTGCACTGCAGCCTCAGACGGATCGGCTTGCGGCGGTTGCGTAACTGGCTTGGTAGCCGTCCAGAAAAGACTGATCTCATCACCCTGGCGATACGCCTCGGGCAACTTCGCCAACATCGGCACGACACGCTCTGGATCAGACAACTCATTCCAACCCAGGCCATCGCGTTGCGGTCCTCCGGAATCCATGTCAGTGATGACCAGTGGATTCAGCTCACCTGCCAGAGCCGACACCGGCAGCCGATCAAGGAACATCTCTCGTTTGGTCATTGCAGATTACCCTCGCCTGTTGAAAAGGATGTTCGACCATTCCCGCACACGCACAAAGCGCCCTGGCCGCAGTCGTCGCTCGACTCTACCCTCCGCACGCGAAGCCGTAACCTGACAGTTTTACCAGGTCCGATTGCCGTTCAGCCTGCTGCATCGCTGCAAGCGGACCTTGACGTCAGCCCGACAACTCGCCGACCGTATGGTCAACACGCCGTTCCGGAAAACCCGCATGTTCGCAAAACCCCTCCTCACCGCCCTCCTGCCTCTGGTCAGCGATCTGTCTCGCGACCTGCCGGACCAGGAACGCTATCGCCGCCTACTGCAATCCATGCGCAGCCTGCTACCGTGCGATGCTGCAGCACTGCTGCGCCTGGATGGAGAGTGGCTGGTGCCGCTTGCGGTCGACGGCTTGTCGACAGACACCCTGGGGCGGCGTTTCAAGGTCAGCGAGCATCCACGTTTCGAGATACTGCTCAGTCGGCCTGAGCCGACGCGCTTTGCCAGTGACTCCGAACTGCCTGACCCCTACGATGGCCTGGTCGCTGCAATTGATGCAGACCTGCACGTGCACGACTGCATGGGCTGCCCGCTGATGGTCGACGAACGCCCCTGGGGCTTGCTGACCCTTGACGCCCTCACCCCGGGCCGGTTCCAGAGCCTTGAACTCGGCGCCCTCCAGGCATTCGCAAGCCTCGCTGCGGCAACCGTCACCGTCGCCGAGCGCATCGAGAAGCTGGCCCTGCGCGTGGAAGACGAGCAGCAACGCGCGGAGGTCTACCGACAAGCCAACGACCAGCGCAAGGAACTGATCGGCCAGAGCCCGGCGCACAAGCACTTGCTGGAAGAAATCCGCCTGGTGGCAGGCAGCGATCTGACCGTATTGATCACCGGAGAGACCGGTGTCGGCAAGGAGTTGGTCGCGCTGGCACTGCACCAGGCCAGCAAGCGTGCGGACAAACCAATGGTCAGCCTCAACTGCGCCGCCTTGCCCGATACCCTGGTCGAAAGCGAACTGTTCGGTCATGTCAGGGGCGCCTTTACCGGCGCTCATGGCGAGCGGCGCGGCAAGTTCGAACTGGCCCACGGCGCAACGTTGTTTCTCGACGAAGTCGGCGAGCTGCCTCTGTCGGTACAAGCCAAACTGCTACGGGTATTGCAGAGCGGCCAACTGCAGCGCCTGGGCTCGGACCACGAACACAAGGTAGATGTGCGCCTGATCGCCGCCACCAACAGAGACCTGGCCAGCGAAGTGCGCAACGGGAACTTTCGCGCCGATCTTTACCACCGCCTCAGCGTATACCCACTGCAGGTTCCACCGCTGCGCGAGCGAGGACGGGACATATTGCTGCTGGCAGGTTTCTTTCTCGAGCAAAACCGTTCGAGACTGGGGCTGGACAGCCTGCGCCTGAGCAGCGAAGCCCAGACGTCACTAGTGGCTTACGACTGGCCAGGCAACGTGCGTGAACTGGAACACCTGATCGGACGCTCGGCGCTCAAGGCCCTCGGTCAGCACCCCGAACGCCCGCGCATCCTCACCCTGCAAGCAGCAGACCTCGACCTTCGCACTACGCTGCCGACAAAGGCGGCTTCATTGGCCCCCATCGAGCCTGCCCTGCCGTTGCCCGAGGGTGGTCTGCGCGAAGCCGTCGACGCTTACCAGCGCCAAGTGATCGATAACTGCCTGCAACGGCATCAATACAACTGGGCCGCAGCGGCACGGGAACTTGGCCTGGATCGGGCCAATCTCGGCCGCCTGGCTCGTCGACTCGAGTTACGCTGAGCCACGCGGTGCATCGATGCGGCCCGGCAAGGGCGGGTAAAATAATGCGCCTCTTCCGATATCGGTATCCGCAAAGAGGCGCAAGGACAACGTCAACTAACGGGCTGGCGTGATATCTACTTCGATATCCATGAGGCGAGACAGCACGCTGTAGTTACCCGCTTGGTCTTGCACCCGGTAACCAAAGTAGCGCAAACCATTCGAGAGCTGCGCGCGTGTGAAATACACCACTTGAGTCGCCCTGGGATCGTCGACCACCCTGCTGACGCCCAGATATTCGCCCAACCCCTCGTCCGCAGACGAGCCCAGCCACAACTCGATTTTATCGCCCTGTTCACCATACAAGTAAGCGTGAACATTAACGGCCAGTCGGTCATTGACCAGATCGGTATCCCTGATACCGTTCCTCACTTGTTCAGGGGTAAAGCCCAACGCGGAAAGGGCATTTCCACCTGGCGCTCGGCGGTCCAGACGCACGCTGACCGGCAAGTTGGCGACCACCCCCGTTTGGGTGACGGTATCAAACAGCTCGTAATCCAACGTGAACGTCTCATCGGCGCCCTCCCGTGGAAAGTCCTTCTGCTCGATATTCAGTTCGAATTGAACCACTTCGGGATCGTTCAACTCTTCTGTCGTCAATCGGTAAGGCCTGCCATAGCCCTCGAAGTCACGCAGCAGACGGAGCTCATGCGCAGGGGTCATGACATCTGCCTTGGTAATCTGAACGACCAAGTCGTTCTTCAGGTATTCGACAGGCACGATACCGGTGTCGGCATCGCGGCCAGGAATCGAGAGCGGTTGCAGAGGACCGTTCATCCGTGAGGTTTTACTCACTTCGCGCAGTGCCGTTTGTACGCCTGCGCCAAAGCTGGAGGATGTCATCTGCGTATCAACAGCAAAGCTTAGCAGACACTGCCCCCCTCCGTCATTTACTGCGATATACACATAGGCTACAGGCGCCCGCACCGGAATTTCCAGATCATTGATCAATGAGTAGTTCAATTCCGCACCATTGCGGCAGATGCGCTGCAACAGGGTGCGGTACAGCAGGGGCACCTCATAGTATCCCTGGTCAAGATCAGCTTGGGTCAGTGGCACGTTGGATGCCTCGAGGCGAGTACCGGGAAGCGGGGGCCATGGTTTTTCCGGAGGTTTGACATTGTTGCCCGTCTTAAAACCTTCGAAGATGTAACTCAGTCTGGGGTTGCGTCCTATTTCTATGTTGGCGACACCCGCCAGAGGAATTCGGAACATCGTATCCCTCCTGCCAACGTCGTATTGGATGAGTCGGTAGACCTCGCCTGGGTTTTCTTGGTGATCGATCGCTTCCGGGAAGCTCCCCAACTGAAGCGGCGTAGTCCCGCCCGGCAGCTCCGAGCCGGCGGAGACAACGACTTCCTGATCGGGAGATCTGGCCGTTACAGGGGTAGTACCGCCACCAGGCAAATCCAACTCACGGGTAATGACAAAGAAGATTTTCGGTGTGCCTGTTCCGACCGCTTCGATCACATCGGCGAACGGAACCTCAATGCTGATATCGCTGCCTTCATTTGCCGTAGTGATCACGGTCGGCACGATAGGCGCGGAGATCGTGTCATAGGTCAGTTGAATGCTGTCGCCGATCTTCCAGATCGGCTGATTATCTCCAACCCTGGCACGGGAAATCTTTACACTGGCGGCTTTGCCAAAATCATCAGGCAGGATGGTGTTGGGTGGACTGGAACCACAGGTAAGTACTGCAGGCCTGATTAACTCATGAACCGGTGTTTCCGGATCCGGATCCGGATCCGGACCACCGGGTGACTCAAGATTGATATTTACAATGGTATCGGGAGAAGGCACAACCGGCTCAGAACCACGCCTCAAAGAATAGTTGATCGTGGTCTGCCCGAGAGGCCGCTTTGCGACGGTAGCGTAGGGAACCCGGATGATCGTGAGTGGGTCTTTGTCCAGGTCGGCCGACTGCAGGATATAAGGGAATGTATCGCCCTCCCAGGTCAGGGTGATGAGATCCCCCGCGGCAGGCGTACCGACTGTGTAAGTGGGTATTTCTACCTCGATAAAGGGCGTGGCATCATTATAGGTAATCAGCCCCTTTGCAGCCGCCGGCACTACAGCCGCGGCCAGCCCCGGTTGATCCAGATAGACCGGGATCTCCGTAGTGCTTGAAAGACTGCTGACATTACCTGACCAATCCGTTACCCGGTAACCGAAATAGAGTTTGCCGCTTCCACCGAAGGCAGTGAGCTGTTCCCGGGTGAAGTGAACATCCAGGATATTAACCGGGTCAGCAACGTCAAATGCCGGGGTCAGGTAGAACCGCTCGTCCTCGGCATCAACGTTGGAAACCCATAACTCGACTTTGTCCTCAGCCTCACCATCGTGATAAGGGTCAATCTTGACCTTTAATAGATCACCCTCCATATCGGCTTCCGTAATCCCCCTGAGCTGTTCACCGGTAAAGAAGATACCCGGGAGATTGTCGCCACCCGGCGCCAACCGGTCGAAACGCAACGAAATAGGGAGCAGAGACAAATTACCTCTACCTGAAATAGGGTCAAAAACTCGGTAATCCATCGTGTACGTGACGTCGGCACCCGGTGGTGGAAAGTCTGCCACTTTAAAGGGAATAGAAAAAGCCGTGACCGTATTATCATCAAAGCCCAGGTCTGCCAACCTGTATTTGGCACCGAAAGGTTCACCATTTCGATACAGTTCAAGACTGTCTTGACGACGCATGTCTGGAGCCCGCGGAATAATAACTTCCACGTCGTCCGACAGAAAATCTTTGTGTATACGTCCCCCGACAGGGTCACGGTTAGGAATAGTCATTTCTTCGAGCAATATCTCCGCAGCCGGTGCAACACTTCCCTGCCGGCGGCTCTTGATATTCATCCTTGTGTTCATGCTCATGCCCTCACCCAATCTGATTTACCTGATATCAAGTGCGCAGCGTTTAAACAACAAACATGCTCTCACCCACGAGACAACACATATCGCCCGTGACTCAGAACGACCCAGCCACATCACCATTCGTTGTCTACCAGCAAAAACATACAAGCATGAATATTCAACGCCGTAACCTAGCATTTTTAACAGGTGTGCGATCTCGAAACAGACTTCTATACTCGCTCTCATATCAAGTGCATGCGCTGCTCGGAATACGTGTACCGGGCACCGGGCGATGTTGAAACCTATCCGTTTGGAGCATGAGCCAATGCAAGGAAGCATTTCAGTCAAGAATCCGCCTATCCAAAGCGTGCTGTGCTTGTTTGCCCTTCTCGCAGCCCCCCTTGATGCCGCCACACTTCCAGCGGGAGGTTCGGCGACCGTAAGAGCCGGCGACGTGAGCGAACGCTGGACACTGACTGCCGCCACACTGCTCATCGAGCCCGGAGGGCAGGCGCTGGACATTTATGCTGACCCAGATTCCACAGTCACGCTGGACGGCGCCACAGTACGAGGCGGCAGTCGAGCGGCGCTTGATCTCATTGAGAGCCAAAGCACTATCCGCAACTCATCGCTGACCTCCACCGGTGATATGGGGCTTTCGGTTTCCACCGGTTTAGTCTTCAACGGCCGAACTTCGACCGCCTTGGTGGAAGGTAGCGAGATCAGCGGCTTCGGTCGTGGGTTGAATGTCTCGGGAAGCAGCAGTGCAACGTTGATCGACTCCACCTTGACCGGTACCGGCAACCCGACAGACTTCATCGTCTACAGCGGTCTTGGCATGTCGCTGGTCGGCGGAGAGGCGATTCTGAGAAACAGCACGGCAACCGGTAGCAACATCGCTGCGGCGTTGCTTGCAGTGGATGATGGCCATGCGAATTCGCGACTGGTGGTGGATCACTCCAACCTTATATCCCAGAGCGGTAGCGCCATCGTAGTCAGCAACCTTGGTATCGATCCGATGCTGGGACAGATCGAGATTCGCAACAACTCGAGCGTAACTGCCGCCAACGGCATCCTGCTGCAGGTCGGTCTCCCCGATGAAGCGCCCGCAGCCGTCACTCAGGCGCATCTGCTTATCGACTCCAGCACCCTTGCCGGAGATATTCAGGTGGCCGCTCATGCGTCAGCGGATGTAGTCATGGCCAATGGCGCCAGTCTGACCGGCAATGTGAACAACATCCGCAGCCTGTCCATGGCTGCCAGCACACTGAACGGCACGATCAACCAGCCAGTCGGCTCCAGCGCAACGGTGAGCATGACAGCACAATCGAGCATCGTGGGTGATGTCACCAACGTCGCGGCATTGACGCTGGATGCGAGCAACCTGACCGGCAGTGTCAGCACAAGCCCTGGCAGTGCCAGCGAGCTGACCCTCGCCAATGGAGCAACGCTGACCGGGACTGTCAGCAACGTTCTCGGCATTGCGCTGGACAACAGCCGGATGACCGGCAATATCCTTCACGATTCACCTGCCACAGGCACGTTGAGCCTGGCCAACGGTTCAAGCCTGATGGGTACCGTGACCAATGCAAAAGCCACCGAGATAGGTGATCGCTCCCGCTTCGACATGGTCAATAGCTCGAACGTCGGAGCATTGAACCTGCAAGGTGGTGTGGTGAATCTACGGGGTGGCAATGACGAGTTTCGGGTGCTCACGGCAAGCAGCCTCGACGGCACCGGGACATTTGCTCTGGGTACCGACCTGGCCGCTGGTCGCAGTGACCTGGTCAACATCGAAGGCCTCGCGCGTGGCAGCTACGGCATGACTATCCAGAACAGCGGAGCAGATCCCACAGCAGGAGGCACCGCTCAACGCGTGGTACATACCCAGGGTGGCGATGCCAACTTCAAGGTCCTCAGCGATAACGGCCTGGTCGATCTCGGTGCGTTCTCCTACTCACTGGAGCGCCAGGGCAATGACTGGTACCTGACCCAACGCCAGGACGATCCGATCATCTCACCTAGCACGCAGATGGCCGTTGCAGTATTCAGCGCCGCCCCGACCGTATGGTATGGGGAACTCAGCACCTTGCGCAGTCGCATGGGCGAATTGCGTGGTGGTTACGACCAAGGTGGCTTCTGGGGGCGCACCTATGGCAACAAGTATCGTGTCTCGGCGGCAGACCAGGTGCATTACCAGCAAGTGCAGCAAGGCGTCTCCATAGGTGTCGACAGGGCACTGCCAACCGAGAGCGGACGCTGGTTGCTCGGTATCATGGGAGGGTACAGCGACTCCCGGCTCAATATGCGCCTGGGCAGTGACGGTCGAGTGGACAGCTATTACCTGGGAGTGTACGGCACCTGGTTGGCCGACAGCGGCTATTACATTGATGCGGTGATCAAGGCAAATCGCTTCGAGAACAAGGCTAACGCGCGCATGAGTGATGGGCACAAGGCCAAAGGTGAATACAACAATTATGGCTTCGGGGGATCCGTCGAAGCCGGACGGCATTTCAAGCTCGATGACAACTGGTTCATCGAGCCTTACCTCCAGGCGTCCGCGCTTTGGGTCAGCGGCGAAAACTACAGCATGGACAATGGCATGGAGCTCAAGAGCAACAAGGCCAACTCATTGCTGGGCAAGGCCGGGGCCCATGTAGGCAAAACCATCGCCCTGCAATCGGGTGGTTACGTACAGCCTTACGTAAAACTGGCAGCCGCTCGCGAATTCGCCCGCAACAATGATATTCGCGTCAACAGCACCACTTTTCATGATGATCTGTCTGGCGGGCGAGGCGAGCTCGGCGCAGGCGTAGCCATCCAGCTGGCAAATGCGCTGCAGTTGCATGTCGACCTTGATTACAGCAACGGCAAGAATATCGAGCAACCGTGGGGTATGAATATCGGATTCAACCTAGCCTGGTAAGGGCCAATAGCAGCCTGCTTGTGCACTCGGCCGCGACCCTAACCCCAGACTATTCCTACATACAACTTCCGAGACCTCCGATCAAATTCAGATCTTTTTTGACCGGAGATCTCCATGTTTTTCAAGACCACGCTGGCAATATTGAGCGCTGGCGCATACGCGAGTACAGCGATGGCGGCTGATGTCATTCTGCGTCCCGGCGAAAGCCGTGAGGTAAACAGGGACACACCGATGCATCGCTACTACCTAGTCGGCCAGAACACCCTCAATGTAAGTAGCGGCGCTCAAACGGGAAGAATCCTTGCTACAGACAATTCACGTGTAAACATCAACGATGGCCGCGTGCACAGCGTGGGCGAAAACGCGCTCAGCCTGTACAACAGCCATGCAGAGATAGATGCCAGCACCATTACAGCCTTCATCGACCCATCTCGGCCAGGGCGTTCGCTGATCGGAATTGCGCTCTCCGGCGACCAACAAGCCTCCAGCGCACGCATCACCAATAGTAAAGTCCAGGCCACTGGTCGCGGTATCAACATAAGCCAAAACGCCACTCTTGACCTTGCCAATACCTACGTCGAAGGCTTGGCAGGCGCTGACGAAGAGGGCCCCATTGCCGGCGGAGTCGGTCTGGTGATTGCCGGCGCCACTGCATCTGTTCGCGCGGGCAGCGTCATCACTGGCGACAACAATGGCATCGTCATGCTGCCCGATGTCACAGATGGTTCTGCAACCAAGGCCAATCTGGTACTGGACCAGTCAAGTGTGATCGGTCGTGAAGGCAGTGCTATCAAGGTGCTCCGACATATCGACGATGAAGACGTGAACATCGAAATCAACAACGGCTCCACCCTTTCGGGCGGTAACGGCATGATTCTCGAGGTTAGCGAAGGCGCTCGCGCCAATGCGGCGATCAACAACAGCCATCTGACCGGCAACATCGTGGCCGACAAGAACTCCACCTTGAATATAAGCTTGGCTGATCATGCCAGCTTGACGGGTTCCATCGAGAATGCCGCCTCGCTGAAGATCGATGCCAGCTCCAGCTGGTCCCTGACCGGCGATTCCAGCGTCGACAAGCTGAACCTCTCGGACGGCACCGTGAACCTGCGCGGCCCTGGAGGCAGCACTGGCTTCAATCGCCTGCAACTGGGCGAGCTGTCTGGCTCGGGCACCTTCGTGCTTGGCGCCGACCTGGCCACCGGCCAAGGCGACTTCATCGACGTCAGCGGCAAGGCCAGCGGCGAACATCGCCTGCTGGTGGAAAGCACCGGCACCGACCCGAACGCCGCAGTGATCGACCATCAGGTCGTGCACACCGGCGAGGGCAGCACCTCGCAATTCGACTTGATCGGCGGCCAGGTGGACTTCGGCACCTTCGCCTACGAACTGGAACAGCGCGGCGACGACTGGTTCCTGGTACGCAAGGGCAACACCACCACCCCGGGCACACGCACGGTCACCGGTCTGTTCAGCGCCGCGCCTACCGTGTGGTACGGCGAGGCAACCACCCTGCGCTCGCGCATGGGCGAGCTGCGCAACGGCAACACCCAAGGTGGTGGCTGGCTGCGCACCTACGGCAACAAGCACAAGGTATCTGCAGGCGCCGGTGCCGACTACAACCAGGTACAACAGGGCATTTCCTTCGGTGCCGACGCGCCACTGCCGTCGAACGGCAGCCAGTGGCTGCTGGGCGTGACGGGCGGCTACAGCCGTTCGGACCTCGATCTGTCCGCCGGCACCACCGGCAAGGTCGACAGCTTCCATCTGGGCATGTACAGCACCTGGCTGGCGGACGATGGCCTTTACATCGATGCACTGCTCAAGGCAAACCGCTTCCAGAACACCTCGGACGTGCGCATGAGCGATGGCCGCAAGGCCAAGGGCAAATACAGCAACAACGGTATCGGCGCCTCGATCGAAGTCGGCAAGCACATCAAGCTGGACGACGGCTGGTTCGTCGAACCCTATACCCAGCTGTCCACGCTGTGGGTCGACGGTGCCAGCTACAACCTGGACAACGGCATGCGCGCCAGCGCTGCCAATGCCGACTCCTTCCTGGGCAAGGTCGGTAGCCATGTCGGCCGTACCTTCCCACTGGATAAAGGCGGTTTCGTGCAGCCCTACGTAAAGGTCGCAGCAGCCCACGAGTTCGCTCGCAACAATCAGGTCAAGGTCAACGACAACAAGTTCGACAACGACCTGTCGGGCAGCCGCATCGAGCTCGGTGCAGGTGTGGCCGCGCAAGTCACCGACACGGTGCAGGTGAATGCAGGCTTCGACTACATGAAAGGCAACAACATCGAACAGCCTTGGGGAGTCAACCTGGGTGCGCGTTACAGCTGGTAATCCTTCAGGGGCCGCAAGGCCCTCTTTTTTGCCTAAAGCCTGAACGGCCAAGGCCGATAACCCGGCATCCACTCCCTTTTCCGACATGCCCGAAGGTTATCCATGGCCACGCAAAATGCCCGCGCGGACTCGCTGTCCCTGCTGCTGTTCACCCTGCGCAGCGGCAAGCTGATGGCTATCAACCTGCTCAAGGTCAGCGAGATCATTCCCTGCCCGCCCCTGACCAAGCTTCCCGAGTCGCATCCCCACGTCAAAGGCGTAGCGACCTTGCGCGGCAACTCGCTGTCGGTGATCGACCTGTCGCGGGCGATCGGCGAAATGCCACTGGCCGACCCCGATGGCGGCTGCCTGATCGTCACCGACATCAGCCGCACCCGCCAAGGCCTGCACGTGCAGGCGGTCAGCCGCATCGTCCATTGCCTGAGCACCGACATCAAGCCGCCGCCGTACGGTTCGGGCAACCGCTCCTTCATCACCGGCGTGACCCGGGTCGACAACACGCTGGTGCAGGTGCTGGACATCGAGAAGGTCATCCACGGCATCGCCCCGCCGGAACCTGAAACGCATCCCGGCGAGCTCAGCGCAGAAGACGCCAGCCTGCTGGCCGCCGCCAACATCCTGGTGGTGGACGACAGCCAGGTGGCGCTGCAGCAATCGGTGCACACCCTTCGCCACCTCGGCGTCGAATGCCATACCGCGCGCAGCGCCAAGGATGCGATCAATGTCCTGCTGGAGCTGCAGGGCACCGCCCAGGAAATCAACATCGTGGTGTCGGACATCGAAATGTCCGAGATGGACGGTTACGCCTTCACCCGCACCGTGCGCGAGACCCCGGACTTCAAGCACCTCTACGTGCTGCTGCACACCTCGCTGGACAGCGCCATGAGCGCCGAAAAAGCCAAGGTCGCAGGCGCCAACGCGATTCTCACCAAGTTTTCCTCGCCCGAGCTGACCGACTGCCTCGTCGTCGCGGCGCGAGCGGTCGGCTTCGCCGAGCGCTGATACATCTGGCGACACAATGCCTTCACTTGATGGTGAGGAGGACTCGGGCATAATCACTCCCCTTCCGAGGTTTTCTTGCCGGTATCGCTTATGACCCTTCTTCGCATTGCCCTGATTGCCCTCGCCATGACCAGCGGTCTTGCCCAGGCCTCCAGCCCCGACGCCTGGAACGAGTACCGCCAGCAGATGGTCAAGCGCTGCCTGGCCGCCAGCCAGTTCAAGGACGCCCACGCCCTGGGCAAGCCCGCTGAATTCGACGACCGCACCGCCTATAGCGCCCTGCTGATCGAAGGCGTGTACAAGCCAAAATACATGAAGAACCAGACAGGCACCGAACTGTGCCTGTACGACCGCGCCCAGCAGCAAGCCTACGTCACCGAATGGAAGCCAGGCGCCAAGTGAGCGACGGCATTCGTTTCGCCTGCACCGGCTGCGGCAAGTGCTGCACCGGCCACCATGTACCGCTCACGCTCGCCGAGTCCCGCCAGTGGGCTGCCAGTGGCGGCCAGGTCGTGGTGCTGATCGAAGGCTTCATCACCGATGGCCCGGGCATGCCGGTCGAGCAACGCGATCATGTGCTGCGCCGTTCGCTCGCCGTGCCTTGCGGAAGTGCAGAGGTGCGGGTCTCGGTGACCTTCGCGGCCTTCAATCCAGGGCGCTGTCGCAACCTGGATGCCAACAACCTGTGCGGCATCTATGAAACACGCCCGCTGGTCTGTCGTATCTATCCGGCCGAGGTCAACCCGCACCTGCCTCTGCGCGTCGAAGCCAAGGATTGCCCACCCGAAGCCTGGCAACAAGGCCCGCAACTGATCGTCGGCAACAGGGCCGTCGATCCGCAACTGGCCGCACTGATCGAAGCCTCGCGCCAGGCCGACCGCGACGACATCGCCGCCAAGGTTGCGGTCTGCCAGGCGTTGGGCATGACCACCAGCGCGCTCAAGGGCAACGGTTTCACCGCCTGGCTGCCAGACATGCAGGCGTTTCTCGCGGCGCTGGATCAGACGAGCGATCAAGCGCTCGTCCCATGGACAGTGCATGTGCAAGATGTCGAACTGGCAGACGGGCTGCAGGGGCATGGGCTGCTGACGACCGGCGAAGCGCCGGTGTACTACGCCTTTATCGGGTTCTGAGCTGGAATCTGCGGTGCCCTTTTCGCGGGCAAGCCCGCTCCCACAAAAAAAAGCAGTCCTAGCCCCTGTGGGAGGGGCTTGCCCGCGAAAAGGGCACCGCAGATTCCAGCTCAGAACCCGATAAAGGCGTAGTACACCGGCGCTTCGCCGGTCGTCAGCAGCCCATGCCCCTGCAGCCCG